>CAYMWZ010000186.1:0-6260 GCA_964394385.1 uncultured Nitrospinaceae bacterium
GGGAGAGGGTGGTCTTCCCCAGCCCCGGGGGGCCGTGGAAGAGGATGTGCCCCACCGGCTCCTTGCGCCCCCGGGCGGCCTCCAGGGCGATGCGCAGCTTGGCCACGAGGTCCCGCTGGCCGACGTACTCCTCCAGCCGCGCCGGGCGCAGGGAGAAAAACGTCCGCTCCTCGGCGGGGCTTGCCGCCTTGGTCGAGACGCGCCGTTCGATGACCACGTGACACCCCCTAGCGGCTCAGGCGGAAGACTTCCTTCAAGATGGCTTCGGTGGCGGCCGCGGCGCCCAGCGAGGCCACCGCGCGCTCGACGAGATCCTCTGCCTCGGGAGTCCGGTAGCCGAGCCGGCCGACCAGGACGGCCATGGCCTCGGCCCGGTGGGCGGCGGCCTCGGGAAGCGCCTTGGGCGCGTGCGGCGCGTCCGCGGCGAGGGCCAGGTCGGCGACCTCGCCCTGGAGCCGGGAGACGATCTGCTCCGCCTTTTTCTTCCCGATCCCGGGGAGCCTCGTCAAAAGCGCCACGTTCCCCGATCCGATGGCCTCGGCGATGCGCCGGGGCGGAAGCCCCAGGGCGCGCATCCCGCTCCGCGGGCTGAGCCCCGGGACCTTGATGAACCGCAGGAAAAACTCCCGCTCCTCGGCCGAGAGGAACCCCGCCAGGCGCGGGGTGAGCTGGCCCGAGGCGACGTTTCCCTCGAGGTAGTGGTAGGTGTGGAGATCCACCGCCTCGCCCGCTCCCATCAGGGCGCGCAACTCGGGCATGGCGTAGCCTCCCACCTGGACCTCGTAGCACAGGCCCGAGGGCGTGCGCAGGACGACGCTCTCGTCGAAGAGGTCCACGATCTCGCCCGACACCCGGCGGATCACTCTCTCCCTCCCGCGGCGGCGGCCCGCCGCCGGAGCACCCGGTCGATGTGGCAGTAGGCGGCGGCGATGGCGTCCGCCAGGTCGGGCGGCTCGGGGGGCGCGGGGAGGCCCAGGCGCTGCTGCACCATCCGCTGGACCTGCCCCTTGGTCGCGCGCCCCGCCCCGACGAGGGATTTTTTGATCTCGGTGGCGGCGTAGCTGCGCACGGGAACGCCCGCCTGAGAGGCGGCGAGGAAGATGACCCCCCGGGCGTGGCCCATGACGATGGAGGTGCGGGGGTGTTTGTAGTGACTGTAGAGGTTCTCGACCGCCATCACGTTCGGGCGGAAGCCGCGGATGATCCGGGTGAGGTCGCGGTGGAGTTCGCGGAGCCGCTCCTCGAAGGGAGCGCGGGTGTCGCTGCGCAGGATGCCGCCCTCGAGGAGGAGGGGCTCCCTCCCGCCGTTGGCCACGGCGAGGACGGCGTAGCCCGTGACGCCCACTCCGGGGTCGACGCCCAGGATCCGGTAGGTCTGTGCCGCCAAAGGCGCGCGCCTCGCTCGGGCGGAGGGGGCGGGGGGTTCAGGCGGAGACTTTTGCCATCTGCTCTTCGGAGATGTCGAAGTTCGCGTAGACGTTTTGCACGTCGTCGTGGTCTTCGAGGGATTCCATGAGCCGGAGCATCTGCTCGGCGGTCTTCCCCTCGAGCTTGACCGTGGTCTTGGGGATCATGGTGATCTCGGACGATTCGACCGGCACCCGGTTCTTCTCCAGGGCGGCGCGCACGTTCTCCAAGACCTCGGGCGGGGTGCGCACCTCGAACTGGCCATCGGCGGGCGCCATGTCCTCGGCCCCCGCCTCCAGGACCACGCTTATCAGCTTCTCCTCGTCGATCCCCTTCTCGGGGACGAGGAGGTATCCCTTCATCTCGAACATCCAGGCCACCGAGTTGGGCTCGGCCAGGCTTCCGCCGTGCCGGCTGAAGAGGTGGCGGATCTCGGCGCCCGTTCGCTTGCGGTTGTCCGTGAGGGCCCGGATGAGCAGGGCCACGCCGCCGGGGCCGTAGGCCTCATAGGTCAGCTCCTCGTAGGACTCCCCTTCCAGCTCGCCCGTTCCCTTGGCGATGGCGCGGTTGACGTTCTCCAGGGGCATGTTCGCCGCCTTGGCCGCTTGCATGGCGGTCCGCAGGCGGGAGTTGCCACCCGGATCCCCGCCGCCGAGCTTCGCGGCGACGGTGATCTCCTTGATGAGCTTGGAGAAAATCTTTCCCCGCCGCGCGTCGGCGGCGCCCTTCTTGCGCTTGATGGTGCTCCACCTCGAGTGGCCGGACATGATCTTCGGACTCCTCGAAATTGGCTGTGAACCTCTCCGCGGAATGGGGTGGGATGATCCTTTCGGGAGCGGAATCTCCACTCATTTTTTAGCACGCTGAGGGCTCGTGAGTAAAGAAGGGCAGGCCGCCCGGCTGGCGCGTGGACAACCCCGGGGGGCAGTGCTATTTTTTGTGGGAATTCTGTTTGGGGCCGGAGTTTCGGGGAGGGAGAGGTTCCCTTGGCGAGCCGAAGGGGCGTGGTCGCAAATCACGTGGAGCGGGGGATCCGGACGCTCCGCATCGAGGCCGAGGCGCTCGCTCGCCTGCCGGAGCGCCTGGGGGAGGATTTTGTCCGGGCGGTCGAGCTGGTGCTGGGATGCAAGGGCCGCGTCGTGGTGACCGGGATGGGCAAGAGCGGCCTCATCGGCCAGAAGATCTCGGCCACGCTCGCCAGCATCGGGGCCCCTTCGTTTTTCCTGCATCCGGCCGACGGCGTCCACGGCAACCTGGGCATGGTCACCCGGGAGGATGTCATCCTCGCCCTCTCCCACAGCGGTGAGACCGAAGAGGTGCTGCGCCTCCTTCCCGTCTTTGCCCGCCTGGGCACCCCCGTCATCGCGGTCACGGGGGGGAGGGACTCCACCTTGTGGCGGGAGGCCGACGTGGTGCTCGACGTGTCGGTGGAGGAGGAGGCCTGCCCCATGAATCTCACCCCCACGGCGAGCAGCACGGCCGCCCTCGCCATGGGGGACGCGCTCGCCATGGCGGTGCTCGAGGCGAAGGGCGTCCAGCCCGAGGAGTTCGCCCAGTTTCACCCCGGGGGCGCCCTGGGCAAGCGGCTCATCCGGGTGGGGGAGCTCATGGCCTCGGCGGACGGGGTGCCGAAGGTGGGCGAGACGGCGCCGCCGGAGGAGGTGGTCCGGGTGATGAGCGCGAAGCGCCTGGGGATGACCTGCGTGGTGGACGCAGCGGGACGCCTCGTCGGCGTCGTCACGGATGGGGATCTGCGGCGCGCCCTCGAGCGGGGGAATGGGGTTTTGGGCACCGACGCGAGGGGCCTGATGACTCCCTCCCCGAAGACCATCGGCCCCCAAGAATTGGCCGCCGCCGCCCTCCAGAAGATGGAGGCCTCGGCGATCACCTCGCTGGTGGTGACGCGAGGGAGGGGAGGCGAAATCGAGGGGGTGATTCACCTGCACCACATCCTGCGCGCGGGGGTGGTTTGAGGCCGGCGCGGACCGCGGCGGGGCCCTGAGGCCGGGAAGTTTCCGATTGCCATCGTAAATTCGGCATTTTACACTGAGCCGGGATAGGCGGCCGAGGGCGTACCCGCCGCATCTTGCTGCAGGAGGGGGATGTTCTTTGTTGCCGGTGGGTACGAGCATCCAGCTGGTGGATCCTGTCAATAAGGTGAGGCTCAATTCGCGCCTCGTCGGATGGGATGAGAACCAGTGCATCCTCGTCGATCAGCCTACCCGCGGCGGCCAGTCGGTCCAGCTTCCCAAGAATCTGCCCATTGTGGGGCGGGGGATGCACGAGGGCCGGGTGTGGGGGTTCCAGGCGGTTGTTCTCTTTCAGACCCTTCAGCCCTTCCGGATTCTGTACCTCTCCTATCCCAAGAAGATCGAAGAGGTCACCCTCCGCAAATCCGAACGGATACAGACGAAGCTCCGCACGGTCGTCACCCCCCGAAAGCACGAGTTTGAAAAGATCAAGAACGACGCCGACGCCCCCTGGGGAGTCGTCCGGAACTTGAGCCTGGGCGGATGCAGTTTTACATGTCCCTTCCGCTTCGAGGTGAACATGCCGGTGTTCCTCTCCTTCGAGCTTCCCGACGGACACATCGCGGAGAACATCATGGGGTTCGTGCGGAACGTGACGCGCGAGCAGAACGAAAACGTCTACGGCGTTCAGTTCGACAACCGATGCGGCTCCCTCGACGATCTCTCCGGTTTCGTCAAACTAGCCTCGAAGCTTTTCTCGAAGAGCGGGATACGGAAGTAGGCTCCTACCGCCACCCCCCCGGCCCGAAGGCGATGAGCGACAGCGCGGCCGCGATCAGGAGGCCGAGGCCCACCGCGTAGCCCAACGCGGGGGAGAACCGCCCTCGCAGCAGTCTTCCGGCCAAGAACCCCGCCAGGGCCGGAAGGATCGCCATCGCCGAGCGGGCCACCGCGGAGGGGGGGAGCGCCCCCGCTCCGGTGAGGGCGGCCACCTGGACAGCCGCGAAGGCGAGCGCGCAGATGTACGTCATCTTCACGAGGCGCGCCCGCCCGGGCCTCAGGCTGTCCAAAAAGATGACGGCCACCGGCCCGCCCGCGTAGGCGAGGCCAGTGAACCATCCCGAGAGAAACCCCGCCAGGTAGGCGAAGAAGGTCTCGTCCCGCAGGTCGAGCTCCAGGCGGAGCCGCGAGAGGCTGTAGCCGGCGCACAGGAGAGCGAAGAGGCCCACCCCCCACATCAGGATGGTGGGGGGGATCGACACCAGGGCGAGCACGCCCACCGCCGCGCCGACGCTCCCGGCCCCGATGAAGGGCATCAGCCGCTGGAGCGGGGCGGTGGGGATTCCGCCTCCCAGGGCGCGGAGCGCCATGAGGAGCAGGTTCGGGAGGGAGAGGAGAATCACCGCCTCCCGTACGCCGAGGAGCGCCCCCACCGCGGGCGCCGCGATGAGGCCGAAATCGAAGCCCACGGCTCCCTCCAGGAAGGCCGCCACGAAGATGAGGAGGGTTTGCTCCCAGGAGGGCCACATGGCGGAGATGCCCTCAGGCGGAGGGGGCGCGGGGCGGCCGCGGGACGGGAGGAGCCTCAGAGGCCGAAGAGCGCCTGGGCATTTCGGTGGGTGATGTTCGCGTACTCCTCCTGGCTGAGGCCCGAGGCCTGAAGCGTCTTCACCACTTCGAGGTCGGTCATGTCGTAGGGGAGGTCCGTCCCGAGCAGGACGCGCTCGCTGCCGATCATGTCCACGAGGAAGCGCACGACAAGAGGGTGAAACACGAGGGCGTCGAGGTAGAAGTTCGAGCGGAGGTATTCCAGGGGCGGGCGCCGGATCTTCTTGCACTCGGAGCGCATCTTCCAGCCGTGGTTGAAGCGTCCGATGAGGTAGGGCGCCGTTCCCCCTCCGTGGAGGAAGATGAACTGGAGGTCCGGCAAGCGGTCGAACACGCCCGAGAAGATCAGCCGGCCGATGCTGTTGGCGCTCTCGGTGGGGAAGCCCACCAGGTTGAAGAGATGGTAGTCGTTCATCTGGGCTTTTCCCGCCGGGTTGGCGGGGTGGACGATGATCGGAACCTTCAGGGCGGCGGCCGCCTCGTAGATGGGCATGAAGCTCTCATCGTCCAGGTAACGCCCCCCCACGTTGGTGCCGAGGAAGCCGCCCTTGAGGCCGAGCTTCGTCACGGCGCGCTCCAGCTCGCGGACCGAGCGCGAAGCATCTTGCGCGGGGAGGGAGGCCAGGCCCGAGAACCGGCCGGGGTGCTCGGCGATGATTCGGGCATAGGCGTCGTTCGCTGCCTGGCAGAGCTCCTCTCCCAAGGCCGCGTCGGCCCAGTAGACGCCCGGCCGGGAGGAGAAGGAGAGGACGTTCATGTCGAGCCCCATCTCCCGCATGGTGGCGAGGCGGGCCCCAACATTGATGAAGGGCTCGAGCGGGGGGTGGGGCTCGCCCTTCACGTTGGCGCGCTTGACGCCCTTCTCGTCGGTGAAGACCTTGACGCCAAAGCGCGGGCCTTCCTTTTCCACCAGATCACAGTATTCCTTCGGATAGATGTGGCAGTGGACGTCGATGTGCATGGACGGCGTCTCCGCGACGGGGAATTTGACCCGGCCTACTTAGCACCCCGTTTCGGCGGGTGTCAATCCGCGGGAGGGCGCGGCGGGGGGTCGGGCCCCCGGTTCCCGCGGAGGGAGGGGGGACGTTGATGCTCCTCTGTGGTCGGTGTTAACCTTTTGGTTGCATCTTCTGTGATCCGCCCGAGGCTCGGGAAGAGGTCGTGAGGCCGTCTCGATACGGGCGTTCGACATGCCGGCGCGGAGGAAGGGCTCCGGCGTTGCTGGCAGCCGCCGTCTGGCTGGGCGGGTGCGGCTTGGTGTCGGGTATTTTCGTC
>CAYMWZ010000187.1:0-6158 GCA_964394385.1 uncultured Nitrospinaceae bacterium
CTGGTGCTCGCCCTCATCCACGAGGAGAGCCAGTTCGACCCCAAGGCGGTCTCCCCCAAGGGGGCCATGGGGTTGATGCAGATCACCAAGGAGACGGCCAAGCACCTGGGCTTGACCGACCCCTTCGACGTCCAGGAGAACCTCGAAGGGGGCATCCGCTACCTCCAGACGCTCCTCGAGCGCTACGACTGGGACCTCCGCCTCGCCCTCGCCTCCTACAACGCGGGCCCCACCAAGGTGCAGCGCTACAAGGGGGTGCCCCCCTACCCCGAGACGCGCCAGTACATTTGGAGGGTGACCCGAAGGTATCAAAACCTCAGGCGGGCGGCCGAAGCCTTCCGCCAGCAGGCGAGAGCGCACCGCACCTATCTGGCCTCGACCTCCCCGGGCAGCGGCCCGGGCGGCCAAGAGGCCCGACCCGCCCCCGGCGGCTTGACCGCCCGGGAGGTCAAGGGGAGCCTCCCCGCTCCCCCCCGGTCAGGCTCATCCCCCCCCCAGGGCCTCTAACCTCTCCTCCCACAGGGGGCGATTGCCAAAGCCGGCGGGCTTTCCTATCTTGAGCGCTCCTTGAAGCCGCGCCGGTCCGCAGGCTTCCCGTCGCCGAGGGGTTCCCCCGTGAACCGAGCCGCCCAGGAGTCCTCCGCCCGGGGGCGGAAGCTCATGCGCCTGGCCGATGGGCTCCGCGCCCGCTTCGGGGTCCCCAAGCGATCCCGCCGGGGCGACCTCCTCGACGCCCTGATCGAGACCCTCCTCTCCCAGAGCACCACCGACCACAACCGCGACCTCGCCTTCGCCGCCCTCAAGGAGCGCTTCCCGGACTGGGACGCCGTGGCCGACGCCGGGGAGGCCGCCCTCGCCCGGGCCATCCGCCCGGCGGGCCTGGGGAACCAAAAGGCCCGGCGCATCCTCGACTTCCTGCGCTGGCTGCGGCAAGAGCGGGGGGAGCTTTCGCTGGAGTTTCTGCGCGATGCGCCCGACGAGAGCGCCGTGGCCCTCCTCACCCGCCACAAGGGGATCGGGGTCAAGACCGCCTACGTCACCCTCATGAAGGCCGCCGGACGGGACCTCTTCCCGGTGGACGTCCACATCCACCGCATCGCCCGCAGGCTGGGCCTCATCGGGGAGAAGACCACCCCCGAGCGCGCCCACGCCGAGCTGGCCCCGCTCGTCCCCGAGGGGAGGGCGCACGAGCTTCACATGAACCTCCTCGCCTTCGGCCGCACCATCTGCACCGCCCGCAGCCCCAAGTGCCCCGAATGCGAATTCCGGCGGATCTGCCCCTTCTACCGAGGCCGGGCGCGCGCCCGGCCCCCGGGGCGCTGATGGGCTGGCTCATCGCCTCGGTGGGGCCGGGCGAGCTCATGGCCATCGGCTCCTCCTTCACCTTCGCCGCCTCGCAAGCCTTCATCCGGCAGGGGATGCGGAGCGCCACCCCCCTCGCGGCGGCCCTCGCCATCAACCTCTCGGTGGCCCTGGGCGGGCTCATCCTCTCCCTCTGGGACGGAACCCTCCTCGCCTCCTCCCTCCCCCCCCTCCTCTGGTACGCGGCGGTGGGGGTGATCGGGCCCGGGCTGGGCCGCATCACGGCCTACATCGGCATGGTCCGGATGGGGATGAGCCGCTCGACCACCATCTCCTCCGCCACCCCCATCTGGGGCACCCTCGCCGCCATCGCCATCCTCGGGGAGGCGCCCGGGGCCATGGTCCTCCTGGGCACGCTCGGCATCGTGGGGGGGGTGGTGCTCCTGAGCCTCAGGGGGGAGAAGTCCGAGCGGTTCGGGAGCTGGTTCCGGGGGGCCCTCATCTACCCCCTCATCTGCTCGGTGGCCTATGCGCTCCCCCCCGTCTTCGCCAAGCTCGCCTACGCCCACCAGGCGACGCCCGCGGTGGGGATGGCGGTGTCCTTCACGGTGGGGAACATCGTCCTCCTCGCGGGAAGGCGCCTCATCCCCGGCAGGGGGCGGATCTCGGCCGACGCGCGGGCCTGGCCCTGGCTCGCCCTCGCGGGCGCAGCCGGCGTCGCGAGCTCCCTCCTCCTCTGGACCGCCTTCACGCTGGCCAGCGTCTCGACGGCCCTGCCCTTGAGCCGCATCGCGCCCGTCTGGGTCCTCCTCATCAGCTACCTCTTCATGGGGAGGCTCGAGCGCATCACGCGGCGGGACGCCGCGGCCACCCTCCTCGTCGTGGCGGGGGGCGTCCTCATCACGGCGTTCCGCGGCTAGGGGAAAAAAGGGAGGCGCCTACATCCCCGCCGCGGCCAGGGCCGTCCGCGCGTGGTAGCCCAGCTCGCCCTCCTCCGCGGGCCTCTCCAAAAAGCCCGCTGCCTTGAGCGTCAGGACGTCGTTCGTCCCGTCGGAGTGGAGGAAGCTCAGGGCGTCGCGCATGAGCTTCTCGATCGGGTTCTTGCGCATGTAGGCGGCCGCCCCCCACAGCTCCATCGCCTCCCGGCAGACCTCGACCGAGGCCTCCGCGGCGAAGACCTTGCTCAGCATGGCGTTCTTGCGGTCCATCTCCTCGAGGCGGGTGGACCAGGCGGAGCGCCAGAGGTAGGAGCGGGCCGCCTCGATCTTCATGGCCATCCGCGCCAGGCGGTACTGCTGGAGCTGGAGGCGGAACAAGGGGCCGCTCCCCTGCACCCGGGCGTGGGCGTACTGGAGGGAGAGCTCATACGCCCGCTGGGCCACCCCCAGGACCGAGGCGCCCGCCTGGATGTTGCTCCCATGCTTGATGAGGAGGTTCCCCAGGATGGGCAGCGCCTTCCCCACCTCCCCCAGCCTGTCCTCGTCCGGCACCTCGACGTTCTCGAGCCTGAGGGTGCCGTTCTGGACGCACCGCTGGCCCAGCTTGTCCCACACCTCGGGGACGGTGAACCCCTTCGCATCCGCGGGGACGAGGAAGAGGGCGAGGCTCGTCTGGAGGGGCCCCTTGCGGTCGATGCGGGCGGCGATCTGATAGATCTTCGCGAGCCCCCCGTTCGAGATGTAGCGCTTGGTCCCGTTCAGGATCCACCGGTCCCCCTTCTTCTCGGCGAACATCTGCATCCCGGCCCCCGGATCCGGGTTGGGCAGGATGTTGTCGCTCCCGGCCGTGGGCTCCGTCCAGCCCGTGGCCAGGAGGCAGGTGTCGTCCTCCATCACGCGGGGGAGCCAGCGCCGCCGCTGCTCCTCGGTCGACAGGTGGGCGATGGAGGTCATGATCTTCCAGGTCTGGTCGAAGGCCACCGCCATCCCCAGGTCCCCGTAGGCCAGGGCCTCCCCCACCACGGCGAGGGTGAGCACGTCGGCCCCCTCCCCGCCGAACTCCTTGGGGACGGAGAGGGTCCGCAGCCCGCGCCGGGAGCCCTCCCGGACCACCTCCCAGTCGAATGCCCTCTCCGGATCTGGGACCCGGTCGGATTTTTCCGCCGCCGGGATCATGACCTCCACGGCGAAGCGGCGGGCGATGTCGCGCAACTCGATCTGGCGCGGGGTGAGCTGGAAATCCACCATGGCCGTCCTCCTCCCTCGGGAAACCCAAAGACCCTCCGCCGGGGAACGGCCGCGCCCCGCCCCCGGGGGCCGCCGCGCCCGGCCCAGCCTCGACCGAATAGACGATTCCGAAAAGACAGGCGGCGCGAGGGCTCAGCCCCCGCGCGAGCGCTCGCAGAGCTCGATGCGGATGTTCTCGGGCCCCCGGATGAAGGCGATCATCCGCCCCCCGATCCCCGTCCGCTGGGGCTCGACCGCGAACTCGGCGCCCCGCCCCCTGAGCCAGGCGGCCGCGGCCGCCACGTCCTCCACCTGGAAGCCCAAGTGGTCGAGCCCTTCGACGAGGCCGGGCGCCCGGGCGTCGGGCTTCTCCCCGGGCCGGACGCCCCGCACGAAGAGGTTCATGCTCCCCAGGCGCAGCATGGCGTTCGGGGCCCCCTTCAAATCCTCCTGGAAGCGGAGGATCTCGGCGCCGAAGACGCGCTCGAAGTACCCCGCCATGGCGCGCACGTCCCGGCAGACGAAATGGGCGTGGTCCAGCTGGAAGTCCATGGGATCCCCTCAGGGAGTGACGATGGCGGAGGAGCCCTCCTCCCCCGGCGGCTCGCCGGGGGCTTGGGCCGGGCCCTCGGGCCCCCTCTCCGCCACCCGGCTCTGGCGCAGGAGGCGCTCGATGAGGACGCTCATGGTGAAGTGAACCATCTCGCGGAAGAAGGCAGGAGGATCCCCCCCCGCCCGCATCTCCTCGGCCAGGGTGACGCACTCGCGGGCGATGTCCTCCCGCCCCGCCACCCAGAAGAGGTAAGCGTTGTCCTCGAACTGATCCCCCAGGCGCCCGCGCAGGTCGGCCTCCCCGAAGAGAGCCTTCGCCGCCTCATCCACGATCTGATCGAGCCGCTCCCGGCGCTGGGCGTCGTTCACGGCCACCCGGCTCTGGAGCGACTCCAGAAACTGGCGGAAGTGTGGGGCGATCCGCCCCTCGTCGATCACCCAGGACCAGAAGGCCTTCTGGGCGAACATCTCCCGGGGCTCCAACCGCGGCTCCCCGGCGGGGATGGGCAACACCCGCGCCCGGACGGGATGCCCCCCCCGGGGCGGATGGGCGCCCGGGTCGGCCAAGGGCTCCAGCATGAGCATCGCCCGCGTGAAGCCCGCCGGCAGGGGCTCGCCCGCCAGCTCGTTCTCCCCCTGGGCACGGCGAAGGAGCCAGAAGGCGTAGGCGGGCGGCGCCTCGGCCGTGGCGAGGGCGGGCTGCTCAGCGATCCGGGAGAGGACATCGCGCAGCTCCTTGGCGCTGAGATCCGCCGAGACGAAATCCTCGATCCCGCGGCCGCGGTGCAGCTGCGCCTGGACCAGGTAGCGGCCCCGCGGCTGAAGGGAGCGGGCGAGCCAGACCATCATCCGGCCCGAGCCGTCCACGGCGCTGATGAGGGCGTGGGCGAAGTCAATCTTCTGGGAGGCGGGGCGCTCCGCCTCCTCCGCCCCCTCCTCACTCTCCCCGGCGGCGACCCCTAGGCTTCGCAGGCGGTAGAGGGCCTTGCGGAGGCGCGAGCCGGTCTCCTTGTCCGGGGCCGCCTCGGCCAGCGCCGAGAGCACCTGGGCGGCGCCGGGGGTGGCCATGGAGGCGAGGGCCTCGATGAGAAGGGCGGGCGGGGGAAACCCCCGGGCCGCCAGGGCCTCCGCCAGGGCGATGAGGTTGGCGGCCCGGGCGCCGTTCGGGCGCGCCTCCCCCTCCGCCGTCTCCCGCAGGGCGATCTCCCTCAGAGGCAGGGGGAGGGATTGGAGGAGGTCGCTCACCTCCTCCGCCCCCTCCCGCGAGAGGGGCTTCGAGAGCCGCGCCGCCGCCTCGCGGGCGCGGCCCAGGGCCTCCCGGTCGAGCTCGGCGGGGAGGTCCGCCCGGGGGTCCAGCGCCCGCACCGTCTCCCCCAGAGCGGCCAGCTCCTCGGTGGACCAGCGCATGGAGCGGGCGTGGCCCAGCAAACCCGGCACGGCCGCGGGATCCCCCAGCGCCCGGATGGAGGCGAGGGCCGCGATGCGCCCCCGGGTGGCGGAGAGGTGCTCGATCATTCCGGCCAGGCCCGCGGGGCCCAACTCCCGGATCTCGTCCAGGAGGGGGGCGGGCGCCAGGGCGCCCGGCGGCGGGGGCTCGGTGAAGGAGGCCTCCAGGCCCGCCGCCACCAGCCGGGCCCGCTTCACGTCTTGGGGCGAGAGCGGTTTCGGCTTGATGAGCTTGGACTTCTTGGCCAATTTCTTTCTTTCTCCCTGCGGCAAAATGCGGTGCCAAGCATCTTCCGGGGGGCCGGGGAGGCTGTCAAGGCAAAGCCGATCGGCAGGCTCTCCGCGGCTTTTCCCCGCGCGGGCCCCCGTGCCACAATCCCCTCGCCCTCCCCGCCCCCCGGCCCCTGCGCCCCCAAGGGAGAAGCCCCCCATGGCGCCGCCGCTCTGGTTGGACGCGGCCTTCAGCCACGCCGAGATCCCCCTGCGCCTAGCGGACGCCCGCAAGGTCCGCGGGGCGGGGCCCGCGGAGGTGGCCTGCGCCGTCATCGACGTGCTGCGCGCGACCTCCACCATCGTGGCCGCCCTGGGGAACGGATGCCTCCGCATCCACCCCTGCCCCAGCCCCCAGGCCGCGCGCGAGCGCGCCGCGGCGCTCCGCGCCGAGCTGGGGGCGGGCGGGGTCCTCCTCGGGGG
>CAYMWZ010000188.1:0-696 GCA_964394385.1 uncultured Nitrospinaceae bacterium
CGCGGACCCGCTCGGCTCCCCCCGCCCGATCGCCCACGATCCCCTGAACGTAGCAAAACGCCTCCCCGGGGCAGTCGGAATGCCTCCGGCAGCAGCCCCGGGTGGGACCCCCGAAGCCGATCAAAAGGACCGAGTCAAACGCCCGGGGAGGCATCAGGCCTTCGACCCCCACTCGTGAACCACGTCCACCAGGAGCCTCACGTTGTCCAGCGGTGTGGCGGGCAGGACGCCGTGCCCCAGGTTGAAGATGTGGCCGGGCCGCCCCCGCGCCTGGCGGAGGATCCCCTCGGCCCGCTCACGCACCACGGCCGGCTCGGCCAGAAGCACGCACGGGTCCAGGTTCCCCTGGACGGCCACCTCCCCCAGGCGATCCCACGCGGCCCCCAGCTCGACCCGGAAGTCGAGCCCGATGACGTCCCCGCCCGCCTCGCGCATCCCCTCGAGAAGGGAGGCCGTCCCGGTGCCGAAGTGGATGACCGGAACGCCGGGCGCGACCCCCCGGATGAGGGCGCGGCTGTGCGGGAGCACGAACTCCCGATAGTCGGCGGGCCCCAGGCACCCCACCCAGCTGTCAAAAACCTGGACCGCCTGGGCGCCCGCCGCGATCTGGCCGTTCAGGTACTTCACGAGGGCGCGGGCGGCCCTCGGGCTCGACCTCGCGGAGGCGATCAAGGTCTCGCCCCTCCCCCACCGGAT
>CAYMWZ010000188.1:706-6139 GCA_964394385.1 uncultured Nitrospinaceae bacterium
ATCCGGGCGCTTGGCGCACCCTCATGGAGCGGCTCGCCCGCCGCGATCTGGCCGTTCAGGTACTTCACGAGGGCGCGGGCGAGCCGCTCCATGAGGGTGCGCCAAGCGCCCGGACCGCGGAACATGAACCTCTTGGTTCGGGCGAAATCCCGGGAGGCCCCTCCCTCGATCATGTAGGAGGCGAGGGTGAAGGGTGCCCCGCAGAAGCCGATCAGGGGAACATGGCGCCCGAGGGCCGCCCGCGTCCTCCGCACGGCCTCGAACACGAAGGAGAGGCTCTCCTCGGGCTCGACCTCGCGGAGGCGATCAAGGTCTCGCCCCTCCCCCACCGGATCGTGCAGCAGGGGGCCATCTCCCTTCGTGTACTCAAGCGTCATCCCCATGGGCTGGAGGATGAGGAGGATGTCCGAAAACAGGATGGCCGCGTCGGTGCCGGTCCGCTCGGCCGCCGTCACGGCGACCTCCGCGGCGAGGTCGGGGGTGCGGCAGAGTTCCAAGAAGGGGACCCGCTCGCGGAGTTCGCGGTATTCTTTCAGATAGCGGCCCGCCTGGCGCATGAGCCAGACCGGGGTGAGATCGGTCGGCAGCCTCCGGCAAGCCCGCATGAAGGGCGAGCCATCGAGAGCCGGGCCGGGCCCGGCGGGATTCGGCATGCAGGCATCTCCCCATGCGAGAGGCGGAGACGGTCCGGCCGACGCGGGGCCCGGGACGCGATTTTCAGTCTAATCGAAAGCCTTCGGGAAAGTACAACCGAAGCCCCCGGGGCGGAATCGGGGCCGCGCCCTCCCTCCGGCCCGGGCGGAGGGGCCCTTTCGCTGGACAGGGGCTTCAAAACTGAGATACAAGAAAGCCCTTGGTCGGCTTGACCGAGGTTCCGCGCTCCATCCCGGCGCCATAGCCAAGCGGTAAGGCAGAGGACTGCAAATCCTCCACCCCCGGTTCGAATCCGGGTGGCGCCTCCAGCGAAATTTGAAGGGGCTCCCGCGGGGGGCCCTGACTTTTTTCCCATCGGTCGGCGAGGCACGGAAGCATCGCCTTCACGTCTCGCCCGGCATCTTCTTGATTTCGCGAAAAAAAAGACCGGACCCTTCAGCCCGATCCTGTGTCTGCCTCTAGATGAGCCCCAGGCGCCGCGCGTCCTCCTCCTCCCAGCGCGTCGCCCCGAGAATCTGCCTCAAGGTTCCGATGGGCAGCGTGTCGCCCCCGTGATGGTGTGGAGGACGACCCGGCGTCCGTCCGGGTGGCGGTAGACCCGCTGGCTCCCCTTCGCGCGCCGGTAGAGGAAGCCGTCCCTCTCCAGCGCCCGGACCCACCTGCGGACGGGGACGTTCCGCAGCGCCTCGATCATACCGTGACGGTCACGGCAGGGCTCTCAATGAGGTCCACCTTCCCCGGCTGGAGGGGGATGGACTCCCCCGCCTCCCGCATGTCCTCCACATAGGCCTCGGCCGCGTCCTGGATGTTCCGCAGGGCCTCCTCCTTGGTGTGCCCCCAGCTGGCCAGCCCAGGGAGCGAGGGAATCCACACGCTCCACCGGCCGTCCTCTTCCTGCTCAAGCTCGACGCGGAAGACGTAGGTCTTCACCCGTGCGCCCTCCCCGCCTTGTGCTCCGCCAGGGCCTCAGCGATGAGGCCGTCGAGCTTCCCCGCCTCGAGGTCGGCCTCGATCTGCTCGTTCCCGACGCGTGCGTCGAACTCGATGAACCACGCCCGGAACTCGGCGAGCTCCCGGGGAGAAAGATCCTTCACCTTTTTCTCCAGCTGCTCCACCTCGTTCACGGCGCCGCCCTCCTCATGGCCCCTAGGGGCCGTATCCCCCGAGAAGTCCCTTCCTCATCCAACCGACGCTCCCGCCAGGATCGGCCAGGGGGGCGAGGGGCGTCAAGCGGGGGGATTTCACCGATCCCCACGTTGAGCTCGCCCTTTGTTTGAAGATTTTCCCCAGCTGAACACTTCCATATTGGAAAAACTTCAGCTGGATTCTCTAAGATCAAAATTAGGAGCTCGAAAACTACGAGCTCACGTGATGATGATCGATTCAATGTCACAATCTTCTTGCCCTCCCTCCCAGGGGGCGGTATATTCGCAGTGCCCGCCACCGCCGCCAAAGTACCCCGCCGTTGATGACCGGAGGATAAACGGGATGTTTCGGAAAAAATTCCAAAAGCAATTGCCCGTGTCCAGAGACGAGTTTATTGCACGTACCACCGATATTCTGAGAGGAGAAAAACCTTGCCCGGACGTTCTTAAGCGCCTCCTTAAGGAGGAGAACATTGATTTGCCGTCTGCTGTGAATGAGGCAGTGGATGTCGCCGAACATTGGGCGAGAGAATTTGATAGAGACCCCGAGTGTAAGTGGGCTGAAAAGGAACTAGATGCCTGACTGAAATGCGCTCGCTGTACCACCCCTGGATTGTTGGACACGGATTTAATCTCCTCATTAGTGCCGTGTGTGGCGCAGTGCCTAACAATATCTTGAGCAAGCAGGCACCAAAAAGGTAGATACGTGCTAGACCATGATTCGGGAGGTCAAAATGGAAGGCGCGGAGGTTTTGGCGCTCTTGGCGCTTATCGTGCTGGCGTATGTCGGATACAAGTTCGGGGCGTAGAGAACGAATTCGATTGCCCGGCGCTCCCGGGCAGGAGGAACCCGCACAAAAACTCGCACACCTCGCCACCCCCTCCCGAAGCCCGCCTCTTTCAACCCCTCATCCCCTCTGCTGGACTGCACATCCTCCATCCCCGGTTCGAATCCGGGTGGCGCCTCCAGCGAAATTTGAAGGGGCTCCCGCGGGGAGCCCCTCTTTGCTCATCCGCGCGAGGGGGCCGCGCGTCAGTTGCGGCTTTTCGCCTTGAGCTCGGCGACCTTGTCCTCGAGCCTGCGGAGGAGAGCCTCGACGCCCCCGCGCCTGAGGATGGAGCCGTACTCGGAGCGCTTGATGGCGAGCTCGCTGTACTTGGCGTCGAGGAAAACGTCGGCGACGCGCCACGCGCCGTCAAACTTGCGAAGCAGATAGTTGATGGATACGATCTCGCCCGACGATTTCACGAGCCGGTTCTCCACCATGACCGACTCGCGCATGGCCGGCCGCTGCCCCAGCACCTCGAAGAGTTCGCCCGAATGGCTGTCAAAGCGGGCGGCGAAGGTGGCGATGCTTATGCGGGCGAAGGCGTCGATCAGGCGCTCCTGCTGCGCCGCGCCGAAATCCTTCCAGAACTGGCCAGCGATGACACGGGCCATGAAGGGGAAGTTGAAGGTTTGGGTGAGCACCGGGGCGAGCCGCTTGTAGCGACCATCGAAGCCCAGCGCGCGGGCGTCGCGCATGACCTCGATCAGGACGGCATTGATGCGATCTACCACTTGGCGGGGCGTCTCTTCGGCGCCGGCGGAGGCCGCCAGGGCGCAGACGAGCGGAATCGCGGCGAGCGAGCGCGCGGCGCAGCTGGTCAATTCAAGCTTCTCCTCCGGCGCCCCCGGGCAGCCTGTCATATCCAAGCCCTGCGCACGTTCAGCCTAGCACCTTCACTCCCGATTGTCCCTCGCCCGGTTTCCCGAGACGCGGAGAGGAGAAAAAGATGAGGGAGGCGGAAGGGGGCTGGTACCGGCGCGCGCTCATGCGCTGGGTCGGCGCGGTGCACGTGCGGGCTCCGCTCGTCGCGCTGACGGCCCTCCTCCTCACCGTTGCTGCGGCCGCATATGCCCTGAGCACCCTCACGATCAACGCCAGAACCACCGACATGATTTCGCCCGAGGTCCCGTTCCGCCGCAACGATACGGCCTTCAAGCAGGCGTTTCCCCAGTTCCGGGACCTCATCCTCATCGTGATCGACGGCGCGACCCCCGAGCAAAACGACGAGGCGGCCGAGCGCCTCGCCGAGCGCCTCGCCGCCGAGCGCGCGCGCTTCCACAGCATCTACGCACCCGGCGAGGATCCCTTCTTCCGCCGGAACGGCCTCCTGTTCCTCGGCGCGGAGGATCTCTCGCGCCTGGCCGATCGGCTGGCGGCGGCCGAGCCCCTTCTCGCGACCCTCGCCGAGGATCCGACCCTGCGCGGGTTCGCAGATGTGCTGGTCAAGGCGCTCGATCGCGAAGACGCCGGCGAGGCAGCCGACCTCGAAACGCTGATGGACCGCACGGCCGCGGCCGCAGACGCCGAGCGGGCCGGCCGGCCTCTCAACCTCTCCTGGCAGGCGCTCCTCGCCGAGAGGGAATCCGCATGGTCCGCCAAGAAACGGCTCATCCTCGCGCAACCGGTTCTCGACTACCGCTCGCTCCGGCCCGGCGCCTCCGCCCTGGCCGAGATCCGCCGCATCGCCGCCGAGCTCGGCATCGCCCCCGAAAACGGGCTCCGCCTGCGGCTCACCGGCCCTGTCGCGATCGATCAGGAAGAGATCGAGAGCGCCGCGCTGGGGAGCAAAACGGCCTCTCTGGTCTCCTTCCTGCTGGTCTCGCTGCTGCTCGTCGCGGGCCTGCGGTCCGTGTCTCTCATCATCGCGACGGCGGCGACGCTCGTCATGGGCCTCATTTGGACGGCGGCCTTCGCGGCGCTCTCCGTCGGGCAGCTGAACCTGATCTCGGTGGCCTTCGCCGTCCTCTTCATCGGCCTCGGGGTCGACTTCGGCATCCACATGAGCCTCCGCTACCGGGAAGAGGCCGCGGCAGGCGCTGGGCAGAGGGAGGCTCTCCTCCGGGCCGCCGGCGGGGTCGGCGGGGGACTGAGCTTGAGCGCCCTTTCAGCGGCGGTGGGCTTCTACGCCTTCCTCCCCACGGACTACCGGGGCCTTGCGGAACTCGGCCTCATCGCCGGCACGGGGATGTTCATCGCCCTCATCGCGAACCTGACGGTCCTGCCGGCCCTGCTCGCCCTCTTTCCGCCGGGTTCGCCACCGGCCCGCTTCGCGGGCAAAACCTCATTTCTGGCGCGCCTCGTGCGCCAGCGCCGCAGGGCCATCCTGGGGAGCGCGCTCCTCCTGGGCGCCGCCGGCGCGGCCGCGGCGCCATTTGCCCGCTTCGACTTCAATCCCCTCAACCTCAAGGACCCCGCCGCCGAGTCGGTGACCACCTTCCTGGATCTGGCGAACGAGCCGAGCACTTCCCCCTACGTCATCGAGGTCCTCGCCGACGGCCTCGAGGCCGCAAACGCCCTGGCTTCCCGGCTCGCCGCCCTTCCCGAGGTCGGGCGCGCGCTCACCCTGTCCGACTTCCTGCCGCGAGAGCAGGGCACGAAGCTCCGGATCATCGACGACATGTCGATCTTCCTCACCCCGGTTTTGAGCCTCCCGGCGCAAGCGTCGCCGCCGGACGCCGAGGCGCGCCGCGCAGCCTTTGGCCGCCTGCGGGAGCGGCTCGCCGCCGCCGCGGGCGGGCCGCTTTCGGCGCCCGCGGCGCGCCTCGCGGCGGCGCTGGATCGGCTCGCAGGCGGAACGGGTGCCT
>CAYMWZ010000189.1:0-6077 GCA_964394385.1 uncultured Nitrospinaceae bacterium
CCAGGGCGCGGATGAGATCACCTTCCTCGACATCACGGCCTCCCACGAGGAGCGCGGCACGCTCCTGGAGGTGGTCGAGCGCACGGCCGAGCGCGTCTTCGTGCCCCTGACGGTGGGGGGAGGGGTGCGGGAGGAGGGGGACGTGCGCGACCTCCTGCGCGCCGGGGCGGACAAGGTGAGCATCAACAGCGCCGCCCTGCGCGACCCCGGCCTTCTGCGGCGCGCCGCCGAGCGCTTCGGCTCCTCCACCCTGGTCTGCGCGATCGACGCCAAGCGCGTCTCCTCCCCGGGGGAGCCCTCCCGCTGGGTGGCCTTCACCCACGGGGGCACCCGCCCCACGGGCCGCGACGCCGTGGCCTGGGCCGAGGAGGCCGCCTCGCTCGGGGCGGGGGAGATCCTCCTGACGAGCATGGACCGGGACGGCACGCGGGACGGCTACGATCTTGAGCTCACGCGGGCGGTGGCGGAGCGGGTCCCCGTCCCCGTCATCGCCTCGGGCGGGGTGGGGAACCTCGAGCACCTCTACGAGGGGATCGCCGTGGGAGGTG
The DNA here is from genome assembly GCA_964394385.1 of uncultured Nitrospinaceae bacterium. Taxonomy (GTDB): domain Bacteria; phylum UBA8248; class UBA8248; order UBA8248; family UBA8248; genus CAYMWZ01. Next base: position 549 of record CAYMWZ010000189.1, read on the forward strand.
CCGACGCCGTGCTGGCGGCCTCGATCTTCCACTTCGGGGACCACACGGTCCGGGAGGCGAAGGAGTACCTGCGCGGGCGGGGGGTGGAGGTGCGGCTGTGAGCGGGGCCCCCCTGCCCGAGGTCAAGTGGGACGAGCGGGGCTTGGCCCCCGCCGTCTGCCAGGACGCGGGGACGGGCCAGGTGCTCATGCTGGCCTGGGTGAACGAGGAGGCCCTGCGCCTCACCCTGGAGAAGGGAACCGTCCACTTCTGGTCCCGCTGGCGGAAGGCCGTCTGGCACAAGGGGGACACCTCGGGGAACCGCCTGCACCTCGTCTCGGCGCGGCTCGATTGCGACGGGGACGCCCTCGTCTTCCTCGTGCGGCCGGCGGGGCCCGCCTGCCACACGGGCCGGATGTCGTGCTTCTTCAACCCCGTCCCTACCGGGCGCGAGGAGCCGGAGGAGGCCGCCCTCGACCAGAACCTCCTCGAGGCGATCTACGGCCTCATCCTCAAGCGGCGCGGTGAGGCCGACGCCGAGCGGAGCTACGTCGCCCGCCTCTTCCAGGCGGGGGAGGAGCGGATCCTGGAGAAGGTGAGCGAGGAGGCCGGGGAGGTCGTCCTCGGGGTGCGGGACGGGGAGCGCGGGGCGATCGCGGCCGAGATGGCGGACCTCTGGTTCCACTCCCTCGTGGCGCTCGCCCTCCGGGAGGTCCCGCCGGGGGCCGTCTTGGCCGAGCTGGCCCGCCGCTTCGGGCGGGGGGGGCGCCCGGAGTCCGAGCGGAGCTGAGCCGCCGTGCTGTTCGCCATCCGGATCTACGACAAGGCCGGCTCCCGGCCGCTGCGCGAGGTCCACCGCAAGGCCCACCTCGACTATCTCAAGCGGTTCGGCGCGCAGACCCTCTTCGCCGGGCCCTTCCTCACCGACGACGGGGGGACCGAGCTGGGGAGCCTCCGGCTCATCGAGTTCCCGGACCGCGCGGCGGCGGAGAAGCATGTCGCGGAGGAGCCCTACATCCTGGGCGGGCTCCAGGAGCGGCCCTCGATCCAGCGCTGGTCGGCGAGTGTGCCCTACACCTGGCGGGACTGCCCGCGGCGGAAGGGAAACCTCCAGTTCTACATCCACGCGATGGACAAGCCGGGGAGCGGGGAGCTGCGCGACGCGCTGCGCAAAGAGCACCAGGACTACCAGGCGAGCGTTGAGGACATCTTCATCACGCGGGGGCCCCTTCTCGCCGATGAGGGCGGGCGCCAGATCGGGAGCCTCATGATCATCGACGTGCCCGGTATCGGAGCCGCCCGCGAGTTCTGGGCCAAGGAGCCGTTCAACCGGGGGGGCCTGTTCGAGAAGGTGGAGTTCTACCGCTGGCGCTTCGGCCGGGTGTTCGACCGCTTCGGGGCCGCCTGAGCGTCCCCCCGCCGCCTCCGGGCGGGGGGGATGTTAAGGCGCGAAAATTTATGTTTGTATTATTTTCGCTTTTCCTTGACAAACCCCCCCTCGGCTCCTATATTGACCTCTGACCGCCGGCGAGGGGCGGCCGCCCTTGTGGGACAAAAGCCATTGATTTTCAATGGGGAAGGGATGGCGAGAGCCGTCCCCTTCGTTTTGTCCCAAGGGCTTCAAGAGGGGGGGGGAGCCTCACCCCCCGCCGATTTTTTGTCCGGCCCCGCCGCCGGGGCCCCATCCGGTCGCCGCCTTTGGGGTCCCCGCCCGGCCCAGCCCTTTCCTCGGCGGGGCGTCCGATTCAACCGCCTGAGGTCGGCCGCGATTCGGACAGGTGATCTCCCCACCGGCGGGGCGCGCGAGGACGCGGGTCCCACGCGGGCGGTTTCGTCTTTCAATTCCCCGGGGCCCGGCGAGGCCCGGCCCCGGCGAGTGCGGCCAATGGATGAGCGCACCCTCCAGGCCATCGAGTTTCCCCGGGCGCTCGGGTTCCTGGCCGAGCGTTGCCTTTCGGCGTCCGGGCGCGCCGCCGCGGAGGCGCTTAGGCCCTCGGCCGGGCCCGCGGCCGTCCGGGTCCTTCAGGAGGAGACGGGAGAGGCCCTCGGCCTCCTGGGGGAGGGGACGCGGCTCCCCCTCTCGCCCTTCGCGGACCCGGCCCCCTGGCTCGAGGACCTCCGCCGCCGGGGCGGGGCGCTCGAGGGGGAGCGGTTCCTGGAGATCCTCAACCTCCTCGCGGTGGCGGCCGATCTCGCCCGCTTCCTCGGGGAGCGGGCCGGGAGGCTCCCCCGGCTCGGCGCCCGCATGGAGGGGGCGGACCTCCTGCGCCCCCTGGCCGCCCGCATCCGCAGGGTTCTGGACGAGCGCGGCGAGGTGCGCGATGAGGCGAGCGCGGAGCTGGCGCGGGCGCGCTCCCAGATGCGCTCCCTGCGCGGGGAGATCCGGCGCCTGCTCGACCGCTTGATGGCGGAGCACGCGGGGGCCATCCAGGAGGCGCTCATCGTCCAGCGGCGCGAGCGCTACGTCGTGCCGGCCAGGACCACCTTCCGGCGCTTCTTCGAGGGCGTGGTGCAGGACCGCTCGGGGAGCGGGGAGACCTTGTTCGTCGAGCCGCTCCCCGCGGTTCCCCTGAACAACGCCCTGGCCGAGGCGCGCGAGGCCGAGCGGGCCGAGGTGGAGCGCCTCCTGCGGGAGCTCACGGCGGAGGCCCTCGCCTCGAGGGAGGCGCTGGAGGATCTCGCGGCCCGGCTGGCGGGGCTGGACCTCGTCGCGGCCAAGGCCCGCCTGGGGCTCGATTGGCGGGGTGCCCGGGCGGGGGAGAGCCCGGAGGGGAGGGTGCTCCTCCGCGGGGCGCGCCACCCCCTCCTCGCCATGGGGGCGGGGGCGGTGGCGCCCGGGGACGTTGTGCCGATCGACCTCGCCCTCGGCGGCCCTGTGCGCCAGGTGGTCGTGACCGGCCCCAACACGGGGGGCAAGACGGTGGCCTTGAAGACGGTGGGGCTGTGCGTGGCCCTCAACCAGTGCGGCCTTCCCGTCCCGGCCGAGGAGGGGAGCGAGCTGCCCGCGGTGCGGAGGCTCTTCGCCGACATCGGGGACGAGCAAGATTTGAGGCAGAACCTGAGCACCTTCTCGGGCCACATGGCCCGGATCGCCGCCCCCGTGCGGGAGGCGGCGGCGGGGGACCTCCTCCTCCTGGACGAGCTGGGGACGGGGACGGACCCCGCCGAGGGCTCGGCGGTGGGGGTGGCCGTCCTGGAGCACCTGGCCCGGAGCGGCGCGCTGGCTGTCGTGACCACCCATCACGACGCGCTGAAGCACTACGCCTACGCCTCCCCCGCGGCCGAGAACGCCGCGGTCGAGTTCGACCCAGAGACCCTGGCCCCCACCTACCGCCTCCGGATGGGGGCCTCGGGGCCCAGCAACGCGATGGTGGTGGCCGAGCGGATGGGGCTGCCGGAGGGGGTCTTGGAGCGCGCCCGCGCCCTCCTGCGGGAGGGCCCGGTGCGGATGGACCGGCTCATGGCCCGCCTCGCCGAGCAGGAGGCCCGCCTCAAGGAGCAGGAGGGGAGCCTCGCCGCCCGGCGGGCGGAGCTGCACGCGGCCGAGGCCGCCTTCGAGCGCGAGCGGAGCGAGGCGGAGGCGGGCCGGCGCGAGGAGGCCGCCCGATTCCTCAAAGAGCTGCGCCGGGAGGCGGACGCCCTGCTGGCCGAGTTGCGCGCGGCGGAGGAGGCTGAGTCGGCCAAGCGGGTTGCGCGGGAGCGCATCCGGGAGCTGGCGGGCCGGGCGGAGGAGGCGCTCCCCGCGCCCGCCGCGCCCGGGGAGGCGGAGGCCCCGGCCGCCTTCGGGGTGGGCGACCGGGTGCGGCTGCGCGCGGTGGGCCGCGCCGGGGTAGTGCGCGCCCTCCACGGAGGCGGGGCGCTGACGGTCGAGGTGGAGGGGAAGGCGCTCAGGCTGTCCTCCCACGCGGTCGAGCCCGCCGGGGCCGGAGCGGGGGCCGCTCCCCCGAAGGTGGTCCTCACCCACGAGGCGGGGGTGAGGGATTTTTCCCCCGAGCTGCACCTGAGGGGGGTCCGCGCCGCCGAGGCACTCGATAGGCTCGAGAAGTACCTCGATGACGCGGCGGTCCTGGGCGTCTCGGCCGTGCGGATCGTGCACGGGAAGGGCTCGGGGGCCCTGGCCAAAGCCATCGCCGAGCGCCTGGGGGAGCATCCCCTGGTGGCCCGCTTCGGCCCCGCCCGCCCCGAGCAGGGGGACTGGGGGGTGACCGAGGTGGAGCTGGCCCGGAGGTGAGGCGGCTCGCCGCCCTCCTCTGAGGGTTTTTGGGGTTTGAGGGAAGGAGGAGCGCCCGCATGGGACGCGTCCCGGACGATGTGGTGGATCAGATCCGCGAGGGGCTGCCGATCGAGCAGGTGATCGGCGAGTACGTCCCCCTGCGCAAGGCGGGGACCGCCTTTAAGGGGATCTGCCCCTTCCACGACGAGAAGACGCCCTCCTTCCACGTCAACCCGCGGATGGGCATCTTCAAGTGTTTCGGCTGCGGGGCGGGAGGGGACGTGCTGCGCTTCCTGATGCGCCACGAGGGGCTCACCTTCCGGGAGGCGCTCGGGCTCCTGGCCAAGCGCCAGGGGATCGACCTCGCGCCCTACGAGGGAGGCGCGGGGGAGGCGGGGCGCCCCAGCGCCCGCGAGCGGGTCCTCGCCACCAACCGCTTCGCCGCGCAGTTCTACCGGGAGGCCCTGCGGGGGCCCGAGGGGGCGCGGGCGCGGGAGTATCTCTCCGGGCGGGGCGTCGGGCCCGAGGCGGAGGAGGCCTTCCGGATCGGCTGCGCCCCGGCGCGCTGGGACGCCCTCTGCCGGGCGGCGCGCTCGCGGGGCGTCTCGCCCGAGGATCTCGTCGAGGCGGGCCTGGCGCTCCGGCGCGAGAACGGGTCGGGCCACTACGACCGCTTCCGGGACCGGGTGATGTTCCCGATCCTGAGCCCGGAGGGAGAGGTCCTCGGCTTCGGCGGCCGCTCGCTCCCCGAGGGCGACAGCCGCCACGGGGGGGCCAAGTACGTGAACACGCCCGACACGGCCGCCTTCAAGAAGGGCCGCGTGCTCTACGGCCTCTTCCAGGCGCGCGAGGCCATCCGGGCCGAGCGGCGGGCGCTCCTCACCGAGGGCTACTTCGACGTCATCTCTCTCTGGCAGGGGGGCTTCCGGGCGGCAGTGGCGCCCCTCGGCACGGCCTTGACGGCCGAGCACATGCGGATCCTCCGGGCTCACGCCGAGGAGATCGCCTTCGTCTTCGACCCGGACCAGGCCGGCCAGGCCGCCTCTGAGCGCGCGGCGGGCGTGGCGGGCCGGCTCTTGGGGCTCGCCGGGGCGCCGGACGCGCTCGTGGCGGGCGACGTGCTGCGCCGGGAGTTCATCGACCGGGAGGGGCTGGGCGCGGTCAGGCTCAAGGTGGTGGACCTGCCCCGGGGCCGGGACGTGGATGACCTCATGAGGGAGGAGGGCCCCGGGGCCTTCGCCGCCCTCCTGGAGGGAGCCCTGGGGCTCCTGGACCACACCGTGCGGGCCGCCCTGGGGGAGGTGGGCGCCGGGGCGGATCAGGCCCAGAAAGTGGCC
>CAYMWZ010000190.1:0-6073 GCA_964394385.1 uncultured Nitrospinaceae bacterium
TTTTCCCGCCCCCCGTCCATCCCCCCGAGAGGAGGAAGCGCCCCCATGCGCCGATCGCTGCTCGTCCTCGGCCTCATCCTCGCCGCGGCCCCCTGGCCCCTCCCCGCCCGGGCCGCCCCGGACCCCGAGTTCAAGACTCGCGCCCCCTTCGAGCGGGCGGCCGAGGCCCTCGCCTCGGCCGTCCAGAAGAACAAGATGGGCCTCGTCTGCCGCGCGAGCGCCCAGCGCGGGGCGGCCGCCATCGGGATCAAGATCCGGGGCAACCAGGTCCTCGGCGTCTTCCGCCCGGACTACGCCGTGCGGATGCTCAAGGCGAGCGTCGCGGCCGGCATCGAGGCCCCGGTGCGGATCTACATCTTCGAGAACGAGGACGGGACGGCCACCATCACCTACAAGAAGCCGAGCGAGGTCTTCCGCCCCTACGGGAGCACGGAGCTCGACAAGATGGCCGCCGAGCTGGACGCCATCTTCCAGAAGATCGTGGAGGACGCCCTGGCCGCCGCCCCGTGAGCGCCTTGGGGCCGCTCCTCGCGGCCTGGCTCGCCCTGGCCCCCGCCCCGGGGGGGGCGGCGGAGGGCCACCCCTGCGCCGGGGACCCGGGCCTCGCCGAGGTCCCGGCCGGGCCCTTCTGGATGGGGAGCGACCGCGCGGAGCGCGACTCGGGCTACGCGGTGGGCGGCGAGGCCGCGCGCAAGGGCCGCTGGTACGACGCCTGGGAGCTCCCCCGCCGGAGGGTCCGCCTCCCCCGCTACTTCATCGACAAGAACCTCGTCACCCAGGCCGCCTACCGCCGCTTCGCCCGGGCGGCGGGCCACCGGGCGCCCCACATCTCGCCCGAGGACTACCGCCGCCAGGGCTACCTCGTCCACCCCTACGAAGCCGTCCGCCGCTACCTCTGGCGCGCCGGCCCGGCGGCGGGCCCGCCGGATCATCCCGAGGGCCTGGGGGATCACCCCGTCGTCCTCGTGAGCCGGGAGGACGCCTCGGCCTACTGCGCCTGGCGGGGGAGGGGCACCCCGCGGCGCTACCGCCTCCCCTCCGAGGCCGAGTGGGAGAAGGCGGCCCGCGGGGAGGACGGGCGCTACTTCCCCTGGGGGAGCGCCTTCGACCCAAAGCGCCTGAACCACGCCTACGAGTTCAACGGCACCACCCCCGTAGGACAATTCCCGGCGGGCGCCAGCCCCTACGGCGTCCTCGACATGGCGGGGAACGTCTTCGAATGGACGGCGGATGACTTCGGCCCGGGCCGCGCCGTCATGAAGGGGGGCGGCTCCTGGGACGACCCCCCCGGCATCGCCCGCGCCGCCGCCCGCCACGGTCGGGATCCGAACGCCCGCCACATCCTCTTCGGCTTCCGCTGCGCCTGCGAGGCGAGGTGAGGACCCTGATCGCGGAATCTGGCTTCAGTAGGGGCGTTCAATTGAACGCCCCTACAAAAGATGCCGGCAACCCCAAGGGCGCACTTTTGCGCGGGGCCTGGCGAAGGGGCAAATTGCCTTGCCGCCACCCATCATGAGGAGACCCGCAATGGCCCCACCATCCTCGCCCTTGCGGCGGGGGCTCTCGGCCCTCTCGCTCCTGGGCCTGGCCCTGGCCCTCGCGGCCGGCCTGGCCGCCCTCCTCGCCGGCCCCGGCCACCGGATGGGCTGGTGGGGCTGGCGGACGGGCTTCCAGACCGTGGACTGGGCCGGGACCATCGGGATGTGGGCCGCCTTCCTCTCCATCCTGGGTGGCCTCTTCGCCTTAATCGCGGCCTCCTGGCGGAGGGCCCTGGCCGCCTTCCTGGGCGTCGCGATCGGCTTCGGCGTCATGGGGGTGCCCAAGGCCCGGCGGAACCTGGCCCAGCGCCACCCCCCCATCCACGACATCACGACCGACACCGAGCGCCCGCCCGAGTTCCGCGCCATCCTCCCCCTGCGAAAGGGCGCCCTCAACCCGCCCGCCTACGCGGGCGCGCGCGTGGCCGACCTCCAGAAGAAGGGCTACCCCGACCTCAAGCCCGCGGTCCTCTCCGCCCCGCCGGATGAGGTCTTCCGCCAGGCCCAGGCCGCCGCGCGCTCCCTCGGCTGGACGGTCGTGGCCGCCCTCCCCGATGAGGGGAGGATCGAGGCGACCGACCGCACCTTCTGGTTCGGCTTCACGGACGACATCGTGATCCGCATCCGGCCCGAGGGCGACAAGACCCGCCTTGACATCCGCTCCAAGTCCCGCGTCGGGGGGAGCGACCTCGGGACGAACGCCAAGCGGGTCCGCGCCTTCCTCGCGGCCCTGGCCGACCGCATGAGCCCGTAGGGGGGGAGGGCGCCTCAAACGATTCCGCGGGGCGAATACGAGATTCGCCCCTGCGGATGGGAAACATTGCCCGGGTGGTTCTCGTCCTCGGCCCACTGGACGGGATTGGCCGCGATGTATTCCCGAATCTTGGCCAACTCCTCTTCGCCCCGGATGATGCGGTCGTAATAGTTGCGCTGCCAGAGCCTCGCGGAGAAGGGCGGCCAGCCCAGGCGGGCGACGCCCGATCGGTAACGGGCGGTGTTCAACGATTTGAACCGATGCACCACGTCCGCCAACGAAAACCGCGTAGGGGCGGCCCCCCGTGGCCGCCCTTCCACGGGGCGGGCGGGGAGGCCGGGGCAGGCGGGGCGGGCACGGGGGCCCGCCCCTACGGGATCGGTCAAAACAATGATCCCGTGGACGTGGTTGGGCATTACAACGAATGAATCGATCTCCACCCCCGGATATTTTTAGGGCAATTCCTCCCAGGTCCGTTGGACCATTTCGCCCGCGTCATTCAACCGCACCTCCCCACCCGCGATCTCCCCCAAACGGCACTCCCGCCCGTGCGCGCACACGGTCACGAAATACGCCCCCGGCCGCGAATAATCATATCCCCCGAGGCGGATCGAGCGGCGGCGGTGGGCGTCGGGGTTGAATCGCATGGCAGAAAAGGTATCACGGGCAGGGCCTATCCTGGTGATCGCCCCCAGACAGGAAGAACCGCGCACCTGCCCGCAACTCCCGTCATCGGGGTCCGGGCCCCGGGGCCTATATTCCTCCCGCACGCCCCTGCCCCCCCTTGCACAAGGGGGGGCAGGGGCGGGTTTCAAACCCGCCCCTAAACGGACAAGGGGGGCGTAGGGGCGATCCTCGCGATCGCCCCGGTCCCGATGGGCGAATACAAGATTCGCCCCTGCGGGCGCAGACGCCCGCCGGGCACAAGGTGCGCGGATGATGGGGAGATGGACGGAAAAAGGCGGGAAAAACAAAAAATTCCCCGGGAGGCTTCCGGGGAATTACGGGGAATTACGGGATAATACGGGGAACTCCGGGGGTGCCGCGGGGGCCTTGCCTCAGCCGGGCAGGTCGAAGCGCTCGTCGTAGATGTCGAAGGCGGAGCGGGCCGCCTGGTCGCGGGCCTCGGCGATGAGCTTGCGGGCCTGGGGGGAGATGCCGGGGTTCTGGAGAAAGCCGACGAAGAAGCCGTGATAGAAGTTGTCGGGCTTGACGTGCACCCTGACCCTCAGGCGGGCGGCCCCGGCGGGGCGGGCCCTTTTGTAGTCCATGACGAAGGACGCCTGGGCGGGGATGCGGGTGTCGGAGATCTCCTGGCTGAAGTCGGGGGAGAGCCTGCGCTCGATGAGGGCGACCTGGCGCGTGCCGGGGAGGGCCCGGCCTTCCTTCGTCTCGAGCTCGGCGATGACCTCGATGGAGGGGGTGATGTAGGTCGGGAGATGGTGGCCCGCCCCCTGGTTGGTGAGGGTGATCCGGGCGGCGGCGGCGCGGGGGGGCCTGGCCGCAACCGCGACCTCGACCCCGAGGGCCCCCTGGACCATCTCCACATCGTGGATGCCCCGCCAGAGGTGCTGGCGGCCCGGCATGTGGCAGCTCTGGCAGGGGACGCCCTCCCGGCCGAAGAGGCTCGCCCGCCACTCGCGGTAGGTGTTCTGGATGGGCTTCCCGTTGGGGCCCTCCCCCTCGTGCTGGTGGCAGCGCATGCAGAACTCGGATTGGCCGAAGAAGGGCGTGCGCTCCACCCCCCCGTGGGCGCCCTCGGCCGTCGAGCCCTCCGCGCCCTCGGGCGCGTCCTTCTTGGGGGGGCCGTGCACGCGCCAGTTCCTCACGTGGCAGGAGGCGCAGGCGAGGCCGGCCATCTCGAGGGCGGGGAGGTGGGCGGGGTTCTCCCCCCAGGGAGCGAGCGGGCCCGCCCCGGCGGGCCAGCGCTTCTGCTGCTCGGCCAGGGGGGCGTGGCACTCGTTGCAGCCGCGGGCCTGCTCGGGGTCGGCGGCCCAGAGGTCCACGAGCTGGCCGTAGACGCCCGGGCCCATGGCCTTGCTGTGGATCGTGGTCTTCCACTGGTTGTACTGATCGGGGTGGCACTTCCCGCAGGCCTCGGGGAGGAGGGAGCGCTCCTCGGCCTTGTAGGAGGCGGGGGGCGGCCCCATCGGGGGAAGCGGGTGGGCCCAGTGGGCGGCGACGAACTCCTGCCAGGTGCGCCACTTGTCGGGGGGGGAGAGCCCCCCGGCCGGAGGGGCGGCGGGGCGCGCCCCCATGTGGGCCGAGCCCAGGAGGAGGGCGCCCGCGGCCAAGGCGGGAGCCGCCAGGCGCAGCGCCGGACGCTTCAGGAACCGCATCGGTGGTCTTGCCTCACGGCGGCGGGGCCGGCCTCAGCGCGCCGCCGGACAAAGAAAAACCCGAGGGGAGGATAGCCTCCCCCCGGGCCCCCGTCGAGGAGTGAAGCGTTATTTCTTGGCGCAGGGGTTCGCCGCGCAGGGGTTCTTGGCCGCGCAGGGGTTCTGCTGCGGCGCGCAGGGGTTCTGCTGCGGCGCGCAGGGGTTCTTGGCCGCGCAGGGGTTCTTGGCGGCACAGGGGTTCTTCGCCGCACAGGGGTTGTGCGAGGCCGCATAGGCCACGGGCGCGCTCGCCAGCAGGGAGGCCGCGGCGAACGCCAGCATCAGCGCCTTTACTCTCTTCATCTCTCTATCCCTCCAAGATGGAACAGGCCCAAGGGCACTCAACGGCGACAGCCACCCCCGAAGCTCGGGGAACCGTCCTCCGAGTTTTGCGGACCCCTAAAACTTTCGCCAGAATTTCGCCGAAAAGGGACACTCACCCCTGCCCTTAATACTTCAACAACGCACGCCCACCGCCTTTATTCCCGGGCGGGGGAGCGCGGGATTTTCCGGGCCGGAGCAGAACATCGGGGCGGAAAAAAACCGCCGACGGCCCCCCGCGGGGAACCATCGGCGGAATCACCCGAACGCCCCCCCACACGGAGGCGTCTGGGGATTTTTCCGTGAATCAAATGAGCAAACGCCCCCGCTTCCCATCCGGGTCCATGAAATTTTTCCTCACCGCCGTTTTGCTCCCGCGACCGCCAAGCGGACGGGGTTTCCGCCTCTTTTTTCGGCTTCGCCGAAGATCGCGCGAAAAAAACCGGGGGAAGGTCGCCCTTCCCCCGGCAAAACCCTTGCTTGAGGCAGGTGACTACTTCTTCTCTTCCTCGGGCTTCTGCTCGCCAGCGGGCTTCTCGGTCTGCTCCGGCTTCGGCTCGTGGTTCTCGGCCCACACCGTGGGAATCGCAGCCATCAGGAATGAAAGCGCAAGCAACCCGGCCAGCAACCCCTTGATCTTCCTCATTTCCCTCTTCTCCTAGGCAGGCGGCAATGGGTGTTTCTGTCACCGCCTCTTCCCGTGACGGATTCAGCGGATGGCACCTGGTTTCGGTGATACAAACGAAGAGCTGGCTTCCGCGGGTTCAGAAATTTTTGTAAAGAAGAGGAGGGCTTGGAAGGCGCTTTCTCAGTCCCTTCGCCGAAGCCAAAATGTCAAAAACGGACGGGTCGGAATCCCTCCCCCGGCGCCGGGAGGCCGACCCGAGCGGCGCGCGGCGCGCCCTCTCAAAAAACGCGGAGAGGAGTGATGGGACGGGGCGGGCCGCCCCTCACCGGGCCCTGCGGCCCTGGGCGTCGCGGCGAAGGGGGATGACGGGGGCGGGCCGCTCCGGGCGCTCCCGGCCCCGGCGCCCGGGGAGGAGGGCGCGCACGCGCCAGGCCGCGCGGGCCAGGGCCCCCGC
>CAYMWZ010000191.1:0-6060 GCA_964394385.1 uncultured Nitrospinaceae bacterium
CTCCTCCATATTCGAGCGGGCTCCGCCGTCAGCCTGCGTCCCATCATCCTCCACTTGTTGCCTGGATGAGCTCCGTCCCCCCGCGGACTTCCCGCCCGGCCGCATCCGCCTGAGGGCCCCCTGGAAGGGAGGAATTGATGTGAATTCCGCCACGCTGGTCTACACCGCCCTCTCGATCCTGGGCTTCGGGCTCTGGGGCTTCCTGATGAAGCTGGGGCAGCAGCGGCTGGGGGCGCTCCCCCACCTGGCCGCCATGGGGCTCGTCGTGGCCGCCGTGGTCCTGGCGGGCCTCCTCAGCCGGCGCGCCCCCCTGCCGCCGCTGACGGCCGACCTTTGGATACCGGCGGCGGCCACCCTGGCCACCCTGCTCGCCATGCTGTTCCTCGTGCTGGCCCTGGAGCAGATGGAGGACCACGCGGCGGGCGTGGTGGCCCTCTCCGCCCTATATCCCGGCATCACCGCCCTGCTCTCCACCTGGTTTCTGGGGGAGACCTTCTCCTGGGCGAAGATCGCCGGTTTGGCGTTCGCGGCCCTGGCGGCCATCCTCTTCACGCGATAGGGAGAAGACCGAGGCGGAATGGTCCCGCTCAGAGGATTCCGGATCGGCGTCGACACGGGCGGCACCTTCACCGACGTGGTGGGTGTGCGCTCCGATACCGGCCAGGTCTTCACCACCAAGACCCCCACCACCCCCTCCGACTACAGCCAGGGGCTCATCCGGGGGATCCGCAAGATCCTCCAGGAGACGAAAATCCGCCCCAGCGAGGTCACGGGCGTCTTCCACGGCACCACCGTGGCCACCAACGCCATCCTGGAGCGCCGCTTCGAGAACCTTGGCCTCATCGTCACCCGGGGCTTCCGCCACCTCCTGGAGCTTGGGCGGGCCGCCCGCCCCGGGGGCGTGCGCAACGGCCATTTCGCCTCGGCCCTCCTCCCCCCCCCGGCCGAGGCCCTGGTTCCCCCCGAGCGGATCCACGAGGTGAACGAGCGGATCTCCGCCTCGGGGGAGGTCCTGGTCCGGCTCACCACCAAGGAGGCGGCCGAGGCCGCCCGGTGGTTCCGCGGCCAAGGCGTCGGCTCGGTCGGGGTGTGCCTCCTCCACGCCTACGCGAACCCCGCCCACGAGCGCACGATCCTTGACGCCTTCGCCCGAGAGTTCCCCGAGTGCTTCGTGAGCATCTCGAGCGAGGTCATCCCCGAGCCCGGCGAGTACGAGCGGGCCGTCACCACCCTGCTCGACGCCTGCCTCAAGCCCCGCATCAAGGCCTATTTGGAGAAAAGCTCGGGCCGCATCGAAGAGGTGCTGGGGCAGACCCCCTTCCTCGTCATGAAGAGCAACGGCGGCGTCTCGACCGCCCGAGAGGTGGCGAAAAAGCCCATCGCCACCGTGCTCTCCGGCCCCGCGGCGGGCGCCCTCTCGGCGGCCTTCCTGGGCCGCCTCTCCGGCCACCCCCGCCTCATCACCCTGGACGGGGGCGGCACCTCCACCGACATCGCGCTCATCGAGGAGGGAGAGGCCAAGCGCTCCACCCGCCAGGCGCTCGACGAGTTCACCCTTCGGCTGCCCATGGTGGACGTCCTCTCCATCGGCACCGGCGGGGGCTCCATCGCCTGGCGGAGCCCCGAGGGGAGGCTCCGGGTGGGACCCCGGAGCGCGGGGGCCGACCCCGGCCCCGTCTGCTACGGCCGGGGGGGGGCGGAGCCCACCGTGACCGACGCCAACCTCGCCCTCGCCCGCAGCCCCCTCCACCTCGCCGGGGGAGAAGTGAAGCTCAACAAGGCGCTGGCCATGCGGGCCATGCGCCAGCTCTCCCGCGCCTTCGGGATGGATCCGCTCGAGATGGCCTCGGGCGTGGTCGAGATCGCCGCCTGGAACCAGGTCCACGCCGTCCGCCGCGCCACCGTCCAGCGCGGGATCTCCCCGCGCGACTTCGCCCTCATGGCCTTCGGCGGCTCGGGGCCGCTCACCGCGGGCCTCGTGGCGGACCTCTTGGACATCGAAACCGTCATCGTCCCGCCCTTCGCCGGAATGACGAGCGCCTTCGGCCTCGAGGTCGTCGACCTGGTGAACGACCACTCGGCCCCGCACCGCCAGAGCGAGGAGAGCCTCAACGTCGAGGCGCTGGGCAAGGCCTTCGAACGCCTCGAACGGGAGGCAGATGCGGGCCTCACGATGGAAGGAATCCCCCCCCACCGGCGCCTCCTCCGCCGCACGGCCGACATGCGCTATCGGGGCGAGGCGCACGAGATCGAGGTGGACGTCCCCTCGGGATACCTCACCCCGCTCTCGGTGGCCGCGGTCCTGGACCGCTTTCACCTCCTCTACCAGCGGCGCTACACCTACGACCACAAGGGGAGGCGCCCGGCCGAGATCGTCAACCTGCGCGTGACCGGGCTCGGCCTCACCGAGCCGCCCACCCTGCCCCTCATCCCCGCCGGGGGGGAGAGCCCCGAGGAGGCCTACAAGGGGGCGCGCCTGGTCTGGTTCCGCGAGCTGGGCGGCTTCGTGGACACCCCCGTCTACTACGGGGAGCGCCTCAAGGAGGGAAATTTCATCTCCGGCCCCGCCGTGGTGGAGAGCTTCGGGAGCACGGCGGTGGTGTTCCCCCGGCAGGAGGCCCGGGTGGACCGCTACGGCAACCTCGTGATGCGCTTCCGCGCCGAGGCGACCGAGCGAAGGGAGCGGGCGGGCGGCCCCACGGGCCTCCACGGCACGGGGGCGGCGTGGCCATGAACGTCAACCCTGTCGTCAGCGAGATCGTCTCGGGCGCCCTCCGGGCCATCGAGGAGGAGGTCGAGGAGCTCCTCGCCCGCATCTGGCGCAGCCCCTCCCTTCGCGACTCGGCCGACTTCTCGGCCACCCTCTACGACCGCTTCGGCCGGGCCCTGACGGGCCGCGCCCTGGGGGCAAGCCCCCTGCCGGTGCTCGCCGCCTTCCCGCCGGAGTCGATGCGCCCGGGCGACGTGTTTCTCCACAACGACCCCTACCTCCCCCCGGGGGGGCTGGGCGAGGCCGCCGACCTGCGGCTGACCCGGCCCCTGTTCGACGGGGAGCGGCTGATCGCCTTCCTCCAGGTGCGCGGCCGCCACGATGACCTGGGCGGGACCCGCCCGGGCGGCGGAGCGGCCGGGGCGTCCGAGAGCTACCACGAAGGGCTCCTCATCCCCCCCGTCCGGATCGCCCGCGGGGAGGAGGTCGCGGCCGACGTCAGGGCCCTCCTCCTCCGCAACAGCCGCCAGCCCGAGATCCTGGGCGACGACCTCGAGGCCCAGCTGGGCGCCCTGCGCGTGGGAGCCGCGCGTCTTCGCGACCTGGTGCGGCGCTACGAGGCGGAGGAGCTCACGGCCTGCTTCGCCGACCTCCTCCGGGAGTGCGAGCTGGCCCTCAAGCGGGAACTCCTCCCCCGTCTCCCGGAAGGCAGGTGGGAGGTGAAGACGGCGGTGGAGACGGACGGCTACTCCGGCCCCCACCCCCTGCGCCTCACCCTCTCCCGAGAGGGGGAGCGGCTGATCGTGGACCTGAACGGCGCCGCCCCCCAGGCGAGGGGGCCCATCAACTGCCCCTTGGAGGGGGAAGGGAGAACCTTCCTGGCCCGCCTCCTCTCGCCCCTGCTCTTGCACCTGGTCGAGGATCCCGCCCGGCTCGAAGGCATCGCCATGAACGACGGAGCGTGCCGGGCGATCGAGGTGCGCCTCCCGGAGGCGGGCACCTTGCTCACCCCTCGCTTCCCGGCCCCGACCGGCCTGCGGGCGCTCACCCTGAGCAGGCTCCTCTGCGCCTTCGGAGAGGCGCTCTTCCGGGCGAGTGGCGGAAAAACCCCGGCGAGCTTTGAAAACCTCAGGGTCTGGAGTCTCTGGAGCCGAGACGCCGAGGGGGGCTTCCATCTCTTCCGGGAGGCCCTCGGCGCGGGGGCGGGCGCCTCCCCAAGGGGAGACGGCGCGGCGGCCGTGCCTCCGATCGGCGGAGCCGGCGGTTTGGCGGTCGAGATGGTCGAGGCGCGCTACCCCTTGCGCATCCAGTCGACGGGCCTGCTCGCCGACTCCGGCGGTCCGGGAAGGCACCGGGGCGGGCTGGGCATATACCGGGAGTACCTCTTCCTTCTGGGCGGAGAGGCATCGAGCGGCGCCGGCTGCGCCGAGGCGGGCCCCCCCGGGGGCTGCGGGGGCGGGCCGGGGGGAACCTACCGGATCCGCCTCTCGCGGAAAGGAAAGGAGGCCAAGGACATGCCCGCGGTCGCGGCCGCCGAGCCCTTTTTGCCGAAAGACCTCTTGCGATTGGAGACGCCGGGGGGGGGGGGGGGGGGAGATCCCCGCGAGCGCAGCCCTGATGCCGTCCGCCTGGACGTGCTGCGGGGGTTCGTATCCCCCGAAGCCGCCCGGAAGGTTTACCGGGTCGCCCTGGGAGATGGGCCCGACTACCCCGTCGAGGCGGGCAAAACCCAGAAGCTGCGGGCCGGGAAGAAATACGCCACAGAGCCTGCCCCTCGCCGCGGGAGCCCCTCCCTCCGAGGTCCCCGCCGCCCGGCCCGCCGCCTCCCGCCTTGACGATCTCAGGGGAAATTGGGTATTCGGGTGCCTGGACGCACCGGGACCCCTCGGCCTAGAGATTTCCGCAAATGGGGAGACTGGACATGCGCTGGAACCAGGCCACAGGTGTCTACGCCCTGGCCCTTCTCCTCGCCGCCGGGTGCGCGGCGGGGCGGGTTCAAGAGGTGCCCATCGCGCTCCGCTACATCCCGGTCCAGCGGGATATGCCCCGCGGGGCGGTGCAAACCGTGGCGGTGGGGGTCTTTCGGGACGCGCGCGAGGGAAGGCCCGCCGGGATCGTGGGCGAGCGCGTGCGCTTCACCGGGGACACCGACCGCTTCAAGCCCGCAACGGGTGTGGCCGAAGCCGTGGCCGATGTGGTCCGCGGCTACCTCGCCCGGCGGGGCGCCCGCACGCAAGCCACGGGCTGGGACGGAACCCCCGCCCAGCTCTGGGGCCAGCCGGGCGACATCGCCGTCGCGGGCCGGGTGACCCATCTTTGGCTCTCGGCCAGGGACCTCGCCACGAGGGGAGAGGCCTCCAGCCTTTTCCGGGTCGAGCTCATCGTGGGCTCCCCCCGGAGCGGGGCCATCATCACCAAGACCATCCAGATCGAACCCACGAAGAGGAGCAACCTCTTTTTCGAGACCCGCGACATCGAGGAGTGGCTCAGCCAATCCATCTCGGAAGCCATCGAGCGCGTGATGCCCGACCTCGAGCGGCGCCTGGCTGGATGAGCCCGGGCCGGGAAGATTGACGCGCGCCGGGTATCCGGTACAATTCCCCTCTCGCGGGCTCTTTTCGGCCCAGATCTCCTGTTCCCGTGCGTGGCCCCGTTGTTGGCGGTGCAGTTCGCTCTGATCAACGAGGGAAGACGGAGGATTTCTCACCATGGCGATTCGAGTCGGAATCAACGGATTTGGCCGCATCGGGCGAAACCTCTTCCGCGCCGGATTGAAGGATCCGGAAATTGACTTCGTCGCAGTCAACGACATCACCAACCCCAAGACGCTGGCCCACCTCCTCAAGTACGACTCGGTCCACGGCCGCTTCGAGGGGAAGGTGGAGGCGGGCGAAGGGGAGATAGTCGTGGACGGCAAATCGGTGAAGGTCCTCGCCGAGCGCGACCCGGCGAACCTCCCCTGGGGGAAGCTGGGGGTCCAGGTGGCCGTGGAGAGCACGGGCCTCTTCACGAACCGCAAGGACGCCGAGAAGCACCTCCAGGCGGGCGCCAAGAAGGTGATCATCTCCGCCCCCGCCAAGGAGGAGGACATCACCATCGTCCTCGGCGTCAACGAGGACATGTACAAACCCGCCAGCCACCACATCATCTCGAACGCCAGCTGCACGACGAACTGCCTCGCGCCGGTGGCCAAGGTCATTCATGAGAAGTTCCGCATCAAGCGCGGCCTCATGACCACCACCCACGCCTATACGAACGACCAGCGCATCCTCGACCTCCCGCACGGCGACCTCCGCCGGGCGCGCGCGGCGGCGGTGAGCATGATCCCGACGACGACGGGGGCGGCCACC
>CAYMWZ010000192.1:0-6048 GCA_964394385.1 uncultured Nitrospinaceae bacterium
GTCATGACCCCCTCGGGGGTCTCCCCCCGGGCGCTGCCGGGCACGCGGGGGATGGTGCACGTCGCGGCCACCGACGAGCACGACGAGCAGGGGGCCCTCATCAGCGACGAGCACACCAACCCGGCCATCCGGCGCAAGATGCACGAGAAGCGCATGCGGAAGATGGCCGGGGTGATGGCCGAGCTGCCCCCGCCCGCCCTGGAGGGCCCGGCCGGGGCCGACGTCACCCTCGTCGGCTGGGGCTCCACCTGGGGCGTCATCCACGACGCCCTGGACCAGCTGGCCGGGGCGGGGGTCCGGGCCAACCACCTGCACTTCAAGTACCTCCACCCGTTCCACGTCAAGGAGGCGAGGGAGATCCTGGGGGCCGCGAAGCGCACCATCGTGCTGGAGAACAACTTCACGGGCCAGTTCGCCCGCCACCTCAGGGCGGAGACGGGAATCTCGGCCAGCCACCTCATCACCCGATACGACGGGGAGCCCTTCGAGCCCGCCTGGATCGTCCGGCGGGTGCGGGCCATCCTGGAGGGGCGGCCGCTCGACGGCCGGCTGGAGGAGGACGAGGCCCGGGAGGTCGCCTACCACTACATCCGCATCCACCTGGAGGACAAGGCGCGCCCGAGCCGGTTCGTCCAGGTGGCGGAGAACGGCTACGGCGAGCCCGTGTGGGAGATCGAGATCGTCGACCGCGCCGAGCTCGACCCGCGCGGGAAGCTCGTCATCGGCATGGAGACCGGCTCCATCCACGCCTGGGAGCCGGCGGAGGCGTGAGCCCCGGCCTCGCCGGGGCGCTGAGGCGGAATCGAGGCCGGCCGATCCGGGCCGGATGGCTCCTGGAGGGTTTTTGGCGATGGCGGTGACTCAAGAACTGACCCTGCACAGCTACGAAGGCCTGGTGGAGCCCGATTGGTGCCCGGGCTGCGGCGACTTTGGGGTCCTCAAGTCCCTCAAGATGGCGGCCCTGGAGCTGGCCATCCCCCCCCACGAGATTCTCGTCGTGTCGGGGATCGGGTGCTCCTCCAACCTGCCGGGCTTCATTCACGCCTACGGCGTCCACAGCCTCCACGGGCGGTCCCTGCCCCTGGCGAGCGGGGCCGCCCTGGCGAACCACGACCTCCACGTGGTGGTGGCGGGCGGCGACGGCGACGGCTACGGCATCGGGATCGCCCACTTCATCCACGCCATGCGGAGGAACCTCAACCTCACCTACATCGTCATGAACAACCAGATCTACGGCCTCACCACCGGCCAGGCCTCCCCCACCACCTCGGAGGGCCACAAGACCAAGAGCACCCCCCGGGGGAACGTCGAGCGCCCGATCAACCCCTTGGCCCTCGCCCTGGTCACCGGGGCCACCTACGTGGCCCGGGGCTTCTCGGGGAACCCCTCGCACATGACGAAGCTCATCGCCGGCGGCATCGCCCACCGCGGCTTCGCCCTGATCGACGTCTTCAGCCCGTGCGTGACCTTCAACACGGTGAACACCTACCCCTGGTTCAAGAAGCGCGTCTACACCCTGGAGGAGGAGGGCTTCGACCCGGCGGACTTCAAGGCCGCGATCGAGCGCTGCTTCGAGTGGGGCGAGCGCATCCCGACCGGCCTCTTCTACCGGGCCGAGCGGCCCATCTACGACGACAGCGAGCCCATCCTCAAGAAGGGCCCCCTCGTCGGGCAGCCGCTGGGGCTCTCCCGCGAGCTCTTCGACAAGCTCTTGGCCGAGACGATGTAGGAGACAGCGTACCGAAGCGCCCAGGACCCGCGGCCTCCGGGCCGCGGGTCCTTTTTTTGGCTCAGCCCCGCCGGGGGGCCTTCCCCCGCCTCCCCTCCCTGTCCTCGAACACCCGGTAGACGGCGGCGCTGTCCAAGGGGCCGTAGCCCGCGCGCACGGCATCGAGAAAGACGGGGAGGCTCGCGCGGCCCAGGGGGGTGAGGGAGCCCGTGCGGGCGGCGAGCTTCATGCCGAGCTTGATGTCCTTGGTGAGGACGTCCACCGTGCTGACGGGCCGGCCGTAGCGGCGGGCGATCATGCGGGGACCGCGGTTCCGGAGCTGGCGGCCGTCCGCCGCGCTTCGCATGAGGGCGTCTAGCAGGAGCTCCCCCTTGAACCCGGCGCGCAGCCCCAGCCGGAGCGTCTCGGCGATGGCGCAGCGCTCGAGGCAGCAGAGGTAGTTGATCAAAACCTTCATGGCGGCCCCCATGCCCGCGGGGCCGCAGAAGATCTGATCCGAGAGCAGCCCCTCGAGGAGGGGCGCCGCCCGGCGGCGGGCCCGCGCCTCCCCTCCCACCAGGAAGAGCCCCCTCCGGTTCCGCACGTTCTCGCTGTGGCCGCTCACGCAGGCTTCGAGGAAGAGGGTGCCCTTCCGCTTGCAGAGCGCCGCGATCTTCCGCGCGTCGGCTGGGTCGGCCGTCGTGGTGTCGATGACGAGCCTGGGCGTCTTCCCGGCGGCGCAGGCGAGGTAGCCCTCCCGCCCCCGGGCGCAGGCGAGGGCGATCTTGGAGTTCGGCACCGAGACGAGGAGGATCTCGGCCCGCTCGGCCGCCGCGCGCGGGGAGGGGGCGGGGACGCCCCCCATCCTCTGGAATTTTCTCCGGGCACTGGGGTCGGGGTCGGTCCCGACCAGGGCGTAGCCGTCCGCCAGGAGGTTCTGGGCGAAGGCCCGGCCCATCAGCCCCAGGCCGATCAGGCCGACGGTTTTCGGGTCTTCTCTCCGGGATCTCGGCATGGCCTCCCTCAGCGGGTCTGGTTCGGGGTGAGCACCACCTTGATGGCGCCGTCCAGGCGCTCGCGCATCATGCGAAGTCCCCGCTCCACCTCGGCGAGCGGCAGCGTGTGGGTGATCATGGGGCGCACGTCCAGCTTCCCGGCGGCCACATGACTGATGCACGCCCGAAAAGTGTTGGGGTGGCCCCGGCTGCCCAGGATGTCTTTTTCCTCGTCCTGGAGCTCGACGATGGGTACCGGCACCTCCTCCGCTCCCGCGAAGTGGCCCACCACCACGACGCGCCCTCCCCGGCGGATCATGCGGACGGCCTGGCGCACGGTCTCCTGCTGCGCCCCTCCCACGGCCTCGAAGGCGGCGTCGGCGCCCTCGCCGCGGGTGAAGCGCTCGACGGCGAGGAGCGGATCCTCCTCGCGCACGTTCACCGCCTCGTCCGCCCCCATGCGCCGGGCGGCCTCGAGGCGCTCGGGCAGGGCGTCCAGGGCGATCGCGCGGGCGCCGGCCAGCTTGGCCGCGGCCAGGGCGCACAGGCCCACCGGTCCCATCCCCAGGATGGCGGCCGTCTCCCCCGCCTCCAGGCGCGCCCGGGCGGTGACGGCGTGGTAGCCCGTGCCCAAGGTCTGCATGACGGCGCCCGCCGCGTCCTCCACCTGGTCCGGCAGCGGGATGACGCACCTGGCGGGGACGGCCACGTGCTGGCTGTAGGCGCCGTCTACGTTGAAGCCGATGGAACGCGCCTCGCGGCAGAGGTTCTCCCGGCCCGCCCGGCAGAAGCGGCACTCGCCGCAGGCGACGTGGTTCTCGACGCAGGCCCGGACGCCCGGGGCGAATCCCCCGACTCCCGGGCCCAGGGCCGCGATCCGCCCCATGAACTCATGGCCCGGGACCACGGGGAACCTCGCCCGGCTGAAGTGGCCGTCCAGGAGGTGGAGGTCGCTCCCGCAGATGGCGCAGGCGCCGACCTCGATCAGGACCTCGCCCGGCCCCGGCCGGGGCGTGGGGCGCTCCTCGAGGACGATGCGGCCGGGCGCCTTCGCCACGGCGGCGAGGGAGGTCGGGGGAGGCATGGGCGGGTGCTCCTCCATGTGCGCGCGCGATCGACGGGGCGCACTATAGGGATTTCCCCGCTGGCCCGCCACGCCGGCGCGCGCTCATCCTTGCCGCCGCCGGGTGCCCTTGTTAGGATTCGGCCTCTTTCCCAGCGGGAGGAGTGGGTGGCCAACGCGAAGCCCGAGATCGGGATCGGCATCATCGGCGCGGGGCGGGTCGGCGCGCTCAGGGCCCACCTGGCCGCGACCTCACCCCAGGTGACCTTCCTCGCCATCGCCGACAAGGACCCCGCCCGGGCCGCCGCCCTCGCCCAGCAGACCGAGGCCGCCTTCCACTCGGGGGAGAACCGCGCCGTCATCGAGCACCCCCGCGTGGGCGCCTTGATCGTCGCGACCCCCGAGGGCGAGCACGCCGAGGCCGTCTGCATGGCGCTCGCCCTCGGCAAGCCCGTCCTGGTCGAGAAGCCCCTCGCCCTCTCCCTCGATGACGCCGACCGCATCCTCGCGGCCCAGGCCCGGAGCGGGGCCGACCTCTTCGTCGGCTACACCCAGCGCCTGAGGCGCCGCTTCCTCTCCGTCAAGGAGCACATCGAGGCGGGCCGCCTGGGTGAGGTGATGGCCGCGAGGCTCTGCATCTACCACTCCCGCGCCGACGCCCGCCAGATGCGGGAGCGCTCGCCCGGGGCCAGCCCCTTCACCACCTCGCTCACCTACGTGGCCGACTTGGCGCTCTGGTTCTTCGCCCCGCGCCGCGCGGTGCGCGTCTGCGCCCTGGGGGGCGGGGGAGTCTTCTCCGAGGAGGCCGGGGGGCTCGGGGACTACGGCTGGGCCATCGTCACCTTGGAGGATGGCGCCGCGGTGAGCCTGGGCTGCTCGTGGATCCTGCCCGAGCGCTGGCCGGCCTACGTGGCGAGCATCGGGATGGACATCTTCGGCAGCGAGGGCGCGGTCGCCGTGGACGACGGCCACAAGGACGTCATCCTCGTCTCGGGCGTGTCCACGCCCGCGCCCGATCCTTCCCTCGAGGTGGCCTTCCTGGGCTCGGCCATGCCGGGGGACTGGGCGCTGGGGGACTTCGTCGGGCCCATGCGGGAGGAGAGCCGCCTCTTCATCGAGCGCGTCACGACGGGCCGCGAGGTCCCCCTCTGCGGGGCCGAGGCCGGGCGCGCCGTCCTGGAGCTGACCCTGGCCATGGAGAGGAGCGCCCGCGCGGGGGGCGAGGTGGTCGCGCTTCCGCTGGGCAGGGAGGGGTAGCGTGCGGCGGATCGGGGTGGGGATCATCGGGGCGGGGCGGATGGGGAGGCTCCGGGCCCATCTCGCGGCGGGGGCGCCCCAGGTGCGCTTCCTCGCCGTCGCCGACCGGGACCCGGCCCGGGCCGAGGCCGTGGCCCGGGAGACGGGGGCGGCCTTCCACGCGGGGGAGAGCGAGGCCGTCCTCGCCCACCCGGAGGTGGAGGCCGTCATCGTCTCGACGCCCGAGTTCGCCCACGCGGAGCCGGTCTGCCGGGCGCTCGCGCTCGGCAAGCCCGTCCTGGTCGAGAAGCCCCTCGCCCTCTCGCTCGATGACGCCGACCGCATCCTCGAGGCGAAGGCCCGCCACGCGGGGGAGCTCTTCGTGGGCTACACCCAGAGGCTCAGGCGCCGGTTCCTGAACGCCAAGGAGCAGATCCGCCAGGGGAGGCTGGGGAGGCTCCTGACCGCGCGGGCGACCCTCTACAACCAGCGGGCGAACGGGGCCGAGATCTACAAGCGCGCGCCCCACGCCGGGCCCGTGACCGACACCCTGACCTACATGGTGGACATCGCCCTTTGGTACTTCGAGGGCCGCAGGCCCGCCCGGATCTACGCCCAGGGGGGGAGCAAGATCTTTCCGCACCACCCGATGGGCTGCGGGGACTGGGCCTGGGCCCTGCTAGGCTTCGAGGGGGGAGGGGCGGTCAGCTTCGGCTGCTCCTGGATCCTGCCCGAGAACTGGCCCGCCAACATCACCTCGATCGAGATGGAGGTGATGGGGAGCGAGGGCGCCATCGCCATCGACGACTCCCACAAGTATTCGATCCTGGCCACCCGCCGGGGGGTGCCCTCCCCCTACGTGCCGGGCGCCAAGAGCGAGGTCGTCTTCCTGGAGTCCATGATGGCGGGGGACTGGGCGCTGGGGGAGTTCTGGGGCCCCATGCGGGACGAGACGCGGCTCTTCCTCGAGCGCGTGACGGCGGGCCGGGCGGTGCCCTTGACCACCCCCGAGGAGGCCCGGGCCACCCTGGAGGTCACCTTGGCCA
>CAYMWZ010000193.1:0-6047 GCA_964394385.1 uncultured Nitrospinaceae bacterium
AAATTCCGTATGCCGTGTTCCCCATCTTTGGCAGCCCCCTTCTGCGGAAATGGGGCCGGGGGCGGCCGGCTGTGGCACCGGGCGGCGAAATTTTTGCGTATACTCCGGCGGGGGGGGGCCAAAAGGAGGCTTCCCGCCCCCTCCCGGGGTGGCCCCCCCGCGCCGCCGGAGGGCTCGGTCGGAAGTCAGGAGGAGCGGTCGTGATCCTCTCGGTCCATCAGCCCGCCTATCTCCCTTGGCTGGGCTATTTTCACAAAATTCTCCTCGCCGATGTCTTCGTCCTCCTCGACACGGTGCAGCTGGAGAAGAACGGCTTCGTGAACCGCAACCGGGTTTGGACCCCCAACGGGGTGAAGTGGCTGACGGTCCCCCTGCGCATGAGGGGCCACCTGGAGAAATCCATCGCCGAGATGAAGATCCACCAGGCCCAGCCCTGGAAGAAGAAGCACCTCCGCACCCTGGAGCTCTCCTACGGGAAGCGCCCCCACTACGCGCGCTACGCGGGGGACATCGGCCGGCTCATCGAGGGGGCGGGGGACTCCTTGGCGGATTTCTTGGCCGGGATGCTGGCGTACTTCCTCCAGGCGGCCGGGATGGGGGAGAAGCGCGTCGTGCGCGCCTCCGACCTCCGCCCCGAGGGGCAGCGCGCGGCGCTCCTCGCCGACCTCTGCAAAAAGCTGGGGGCCGACACCTATCTGTCGGGGGCGGGGGGGAAGGGCTACCTGGAGAGCAGGCCGTTCGATGAGGCAGGGGTCCGCCTCCTCTTCCAGGACTTCCGCCACCCGGTCTATGACCAGGGCCGCCCGGAGTTCGAGCCCAACCTCGCCATCGTGGACGCCCTTTTCCACTGCGGGGGGGAGGCCATCCGCCCGATGCTCAAGGCCTCGGGGGGGTTGTGAGGGCGGCCGCGGGCCCCCCTGCCACGCACCAGCGCGCATTTCCCGTAAGAGTCCCCTCGCTCCGAGGGACTATCCTTCTTGGCGCTGGGGCGGCTGCGGCCCCCGGCGGGCTGCTCTCCTCCCCTCTGAGGGGAACCCCTCCGAAAGGTCGGCGCAGGGGGGAGATTCATGGGTATTAAGGGAAATTACGGGATAATACGGAAAACTCCGGGGCCAAATTGTTTCGCGCACGCCCCCCGGGCGGGCCTACTGGAATTCCAGCGTCTTGCCCTCCTGGCCCAGGGCGATCTTCCCCACCGTCTCCAGGCAGCGGTCGTTCGCGGGGGGCATGACCACCCCCGCCATGGCGTCGCGCAGGTGGCGCTCCAAGGGGAAGGAGCGGTGGAGCCCCCGCCCCCCGCACAGGCGGATGCCCATCTCGGCCAGCTGCTTGGCGGCCTCGGTGGCCAGGTACTTGGCCTGGTTGAGGATGAAGGTGAGCTCCATCCGGCTCAGGTTGCCCCGCAGCATGCCGAGCTTCTCGGCGGCGCGGCGGGCGTTCTCGAGGAGCATGGACATCTCGCCGATCTGGCGCTGGATCCGGTCGACCTCGGCCAGGGTCTTGTCCATGCCGGTGAACTTCGTCTTCTTGGCGTAGTCCACGCAGAACTCGTAGGCCGCCTCGGCGATCCCGATGTAGACGGCGGTGTAGCCCAGGGACCAGAAGCTCATGTCCTTGCCCAGGATGCTCCCCGGCGCGCCGATGACCTCCTCGGGGCGCACCTCCACGTCGCGGAAGTAGATGGAGTTCGAGGCGGTGCCCCGCATGCCGAGGGTGTCCCAGTCGTCGAAGATCTCGATCCCCTCGCGGCGGGAGGGGATCATGACGTTGAGCAGGCCGTCGGTGATGTTTTTGGAGCCCTCGAGCAGGCTCCAGGTGAAGTAGTAGGTCGCCCCCGTGGAGAGGGAGCAGAAGTGCTTCTTGCCGCTCAGCCTGTAGTGCGCGCCTTCCTTGCGGATGGAGGTGCGGACGGCGAACTTGTCGCGGAAGGAGGAGGCGGGCTCGCTCGTGATGGAGGCGAAGATGGCGCCCTGCTTGACCACCTCGCCGAAATAGCGCGCCTGCTGTTCGGGGGAGGCGATCTGGACCAGGAAGTCCACGATGGCGCTGTGCATGTTGAAGGTCAGCCCCGTCGAGGCGCACCCTTTGGCGATCTTCGACAGCACGGCCACGTAGGTGAGGGAGTCGGCCCCGATGCCGCCGTAGGCCTTGGGCACCGTGAGCGCGAGAAGTCCTGCCTCGGCGAGGTCCCGGTAGTTCTCGGTCGGGAAGCGCGCCTCGCGGTCGATCGCCTCGGCCCGGAGCGCGAATTTCCCGCGGCTGAGCCTTTCTGCCACATCGACCCACTTTTGGGATTCTTCGGGCAACCGAACCGAGGTGGTGTTCATCGCAGCCTCCCGCCTACCCGCCGGCCGGGATCCGCCCTCGGAAGGTTCAGAGCCGTCCCGCGGGGGACCGTGCCGGAATCGCGGCTTCTCCTCAAGCCAGGGCCGCCGCCGGCTCCCCCAGGACGACCGGGTCGGTCTCCTTGAGGAGCGGCATGACCTCGCGGCCGAATGTTTCCGCCTCCTCGACGTGGGGCCAGCCCGAGAGGATGAAGGCCTGCACTCCCGCCTGGACGTATTCCTGGATCGCCCCCGCGGTCATGTCGGGGGTGCCGACGAGGGAAGCCTCCCGCCCCGGCGCGGAGGGTGTTCACGCCCATCCAGGGGGAGCCGCGCTGCCTCCTTTTTCCGAGGGGACTCCATCGCGTTGGCGCCTCCCGCCCATAGTAGCATGGGCGGTGAGGACCCCCAATTTCTCCTCTCCGCCCGGGGGGGATCGGGGCGGGGTCATCCGGCAGGAGATCGCCGCCCTCCTGTGGGGGCGGGAAGGGCCTCCTCCTGAAAGGGGGGCGGTGGGATTCGAGGTTGACAACGAAGGTGGGGTTTGGAATGGTTTTAATAATCAAGAAAAATTTTTCTCGAAAAATGAGAATTTCTGATGTCTGCCTCCTCCCTCAAGACGATCGAGAAGGCCATCGACATCCTGTGGGCGATGGCCCAGAGAGGGGGTCCCTCGTCCGCGGATGAGCTGGCCCACCAACTCGGGCTCCCCAAGAGCACGACCTACCGGTTTCTCAAAACCTTGCAATCCAAGGGCTTTGTGGAATCCTCCCCGGAATACGGGAGGTATCAATTGGGCTCCGCGCTTCATCTGCTTTCGCGGACCGCTCCCCGGAACGGATCGCTCCGCGAGAACGCCGTCTCCGTTTTGCGGCGCCTCACGCAGGAGACGGGGGAGACGACCTTTCTTTGCGTCAAAACGGGCCAGGAGATCACCTGCATCGAGTGCGTCGAAAGCCCCCAGCCGGTCATCACGCGGTCCCTGGTCGGCAAGGTGCGCCCGCTTCATGTGGGGGCGGCGTCGAAGGTTTTGCTCGCCTTTTTGCCGGAGGAGGAGATCCGGGCGGTGTTGCAGCGCGGGCTCATCAAGGTGACGGACAACACCATCACCGATCCGGTCAGGCTGCGGAAGGAGATCGATGAGATACGCAAAAGGGGCTACGCGTACAGCGACCAGGAATTCATCCCCGGGGCCAGGGCGGTCGCCGCGCCGGTGTTCGACGGCGCCGTCGCCGTCGTTGCTTCCCTCACGCTCTCGGCCCCCATCCCCAGGCTCGGAGTTCCAAACCGCGAGCGGGTCGCCCACTGCGTCATCAAGGCGGCTCAAGAGGTCTCGACCTCCTTGGGGTGGCGGCCCGATTGATCGTTCGAAGGAGGTGCTCTCCGGCCTCTGGCTGATCCGCGGCTCGGGCCATCCAGAGCGTTTCTGAATCATGTGACCGATGGGAGGATAGATTGATGAATCGATGGAGAGCAAAACCGGCCGCGCTGTTTGTGTTGCTCATGGTGGGGGTCCTCCGCCCTAGGTGCAGATACCGCAGAGACCCTTCAGCTCTGCTGGAGGAGCGGCGCGTAGTCCCTTTGATCGGGAGTCCTGCGCGGCATCAGGCCTACGCCCACGCCGATGAGCGATAACGCGCTTAAGCTCTACGAAAACGCGGAGGTCGCCCAGGCGATCCGCAACCAGGCGCGGCACATCCGCACGAAGATCAACGACGCGCGCGGGAACCGCGAAGACGCTGCGGCGCGCTGGCCATTTGAGCTTCTTCAGAACGCTCTGGACACCGGTGCCCGCGAAGGCCGAGAAGGTGTTGAGGTTGTCCTCTGTCGGGAGAACGGCTCGTTCGTGTTCGAACACGACGGGGCCTTCTTCCGCGTTCAGGAGCTCGCGGCACTGCTATCAGGAGGTTCGAGTAAGGAGTTCGACGCTACCGACACGACGGGCCGGTTCGGAACAGGCTTTCTCGTGACGCACGTGCTCGCGCCACGAGCACAGCTTCAGGGCCTCCTTCACGTAGAAGGAGATCGTATTGAGAGCTTCGACCTATGCATCGACCGGAGCGGCGATGAAGATGCGATCATGAAGAACATCACACGCTGCAAGGCCGACATTCGACGGGCGAAGGTAGCCCCCTCACCGGATGGCTTGCCGTCGGCCCGATTTGTGTACGCCGACGAAGATCTCACGACCCTCGAGGAGGGGATAGCGGCCTTTGAGAAGGCCTTGCCATATCTGTTCGTGACGTGCCCTCAGCTCGGACGTGTCCGACTAGGACTCACCGACGACTGGCAGACATGGGAGCCCTCGCCCGTGACGATTACGGAGCGGGGGTCGGTGATTGTCAGGGAGCGGATAGTCGCGATCCGTGAGGGTGGGCGGAGGCTAAAGGTCGTCGGGGTCGCTGACCCGAAGTCCGGGGCGTTGGCCGCCGTCGTTCTTGAGGAGACATCTTCCGGCTGGGACATCGTCCTACCCGCCCCAGATTTCCCAAGGGTGTTCTGCAGATACCCGATTCGATCCTCGCACTTCCTGCCGATAAATGTGATCTTGGACGCGCGCTTCGACGTGGATCAAGAGCGTCGACGCGTCCATCTGGACAAGGAAGACGTTCGGGCCCTGTTTCATGCTTCGATTCAGGCAGTTGTCCCCCTTTTGGAGTTGGCGTACGAAGAGGGTTGGAGGGGCCGGCACTGGCTCGCCCGTGTCGCGCCGGTGCATGCCTCGTTTTCGGGGCGCGAGGGCGAGGAGCGGGATTGGCTTAACGAGGAGCTCCACGGACTAGCAGACCAGTTGGCCCGGAAGGCCCTCGTCGAGACGGCACAAGGTAGCGGTTGCGCGGTAAAAGGCTCCGACGGGGCCTGGTATGCCGACTTCGTCGTACCACGCTTGAACGAGGAGTCGGAATCGGACGATACGTCGGCTGACAGAATGTGGGAGCTGATGGCCGACGTCACTGAGCTCTATCCCCCCATAGCTGAACTCACACGCGACTGGACCGAGATCGCCAATGGCTGGGCGGCGCTCGGGGTCGCAGTGAAACGGGTGAACCTCAGCAGACTCGGCGAGTACGTGCGAGACCACGTAGAGAACCTGGAAGCGCTCCCTGTTCGCTGCGAGCCACGTGATTGGCTTGCTCGGTTCCTTTGCTTGGTGGGCGAGTGTTGGGTAAAGCGCGGGGTCACCAAGGAATCGCTCCAACGGCTTCTGCCCGACCAGCACGGACGGCTTCGCAGCGCCGGCGATCTCCGAAGAGATGGCGGGGTTGGCGACCGCGTTAAGTCAATTGCGGCTGGCGTCGGTCTCGACATTGGGGCGCAACTCCTCGACCAGCAGTTGGTCCAAACCCTGAAGGAGCAGGATCTGGAAGCTGGGCTGGTGGCTGTGCGCGAGACTACCGGGAATGAGCTGACCGAAGATGAGGCTGTCCGCGATCTCGTCCGGCACATCGCAGACGCACTACCCGACGAGAAGGGCGTGAGTGAGGAGAACCGGAACGTAGCTGCGGCGAGCATCACGTTACTGGAATACCTATGGAATTCGCAGGGCGAGCATGCCCGGAAGATGGCCTGGGAAGTACCCTTGTTGGCGGCCGACGGCACTGCTCGCCGAGCAGGCCACCGCCGACTGATGGTTCCGCCGGTTCCTACCTGGCCCGAGACCGCACAGGCCTTCGCCGAGGCGTACCCGCCGAGCCGCGTGCTCGCAGTTGACTACGCCGCCGC
>CAYMWZ010000194.1:0-6034 GCA_964394385.1 uncultured Nitrospinaceae bacterium
CGAGTCGATGACGCCCCGGCGCCCGTCCTCGGGCGGGGCCAGCAGGAGCGCCCCCGCCCCGTCCCCCCACAGGACGCAGGTGCCCCGGTCGGACCAGTCGATGACCCGCGTCATGATGTCCACCGAGACCAGCAGCACGTTCCGCATCATCCCGGAGCGTATGTAGGCGTCGGCCGCCTGGAGGCCGTAGACAAAACCCGAGCAGGCCGCGTTGAGGTCGAACGCCGCCGCCCGCTCGGCGCCGATCTGGGCCTGCAGCCAGCAAGCCGCCGCCGGGCACATGGTGTCCGGCGTGAGGGTGGTCAAGATGATGAGGTCGATGTCCTTGGGGTCCATCCCGGCCGCCTCGAGGGCGCTGCGGGCGGCGGGGGCGGAGAGATCCGAGGCCGCCACTCCGCGCTCGGCGACGCGGCGCTCGCGGATCCCCGTCCGCTCGCGGATCCACTTGTCGCTCGTGTCGATCATCTTTTCCAGATCGGCGTTCGTCAGCACTTTTTCGGGGACGTAGGAGCCGGTCCCAAGGATGACAGATCGGATCATTTTCCCTTCCTGATGCGGGCGAAATCGCGGTTGACGTCCGGAGCCCTAGGAGCCCCTTCCGCCGGTCCCCTCGCCCGAGGAGCCGTGGAAGAGGCCGGTCCGGATCTGGTTCCACAAGCGCCAGCCCACCTCGCCGCTGCGCTGGACGGAGACGTGCCGCTCGATTTGGTCTTGAATCCTGCGGTTCAGATCCTTCTTGACGATCGCCGCGGTCGTGCGGAGGGCGTTTTTCACGGCCTTGGCGTTGCTGCGCCCGTGGCCGATGGTGACCAGCCCGTCCACCCCCAGAAGGGGCGCGGCGCCGTACTCGGAATAGTCCGTGCGCTTGCGCATCGCCTTCAAGCCGTTCTGGAGGAACATGTAGCCGATTTTGCTCCGGAAGGAGTGGGTCACCTCCTCCCGCAGCAAGGTGGTGAGCATCTCGCTCAGGCTCTCGCTCACCTTGAGGGCCACATTGCCCGAAAAGCCGTCGCACACGATGACGTCGGGCTCCCCCTGGAAGATGGTGTTCCCCTCGACGTTTCCCACGAAATTGAGGTCGCTCCGCACGAAAATCTGATGGGCCGCTTTCAAGGCGTCCGTCCCCTTGGAGTCCTCCCCGCCCACGTTGAGCAGGCCGATGGTGGGGGAGGGCTTGCCCAGCACCTCTTCGGTGTAGACCGATCCCATGAGGCCGTACTGGAACAACTGCTGGGGACGCGGGTTGAGGTTGGCCCCCACGTCGAGCATGACGGAGAAACCCTTGAGGGTGGGGATCAACGCCGCGATGGCGGGCCGGATGACCCCCTTCAGCCGCTGAAGCACATAGAGGGCGGAGGCGAAGGTGCTCCCCGTATCCCCCGCGCTGAAGAACGCGGCCGCCTCGCCTCGCTTGACCACCTCGAGCCCCACCCGCATGGGGGAGTCGGGCTTGGTCTTGAGGGCGCGCGTGGGGGGCTCCCCAATCTCGATCACCTGGCTCGCCTCCCGAATCTCGAGGGAAAGCCCCCGCGCATCCAGGCGGGCGAGCTCGGCGTCGATGCGCTCGGGGTTCCCGACCAGGATGGGCTCGATCCCGAACTCCCGATGGGCGAGAACCGCGCCCTCCACCACCGCGGCGGGGGCGAAGTCCCCCCCCATGGCGTCTACGGCGATTTTCATTTCCCTCTACCTGCCACCTGGCTAGGCTTCCGCGACGTCGAGGATCTTGCGGCCCTTGTAGTGGCCGCACACCGCACAGACCCGATGCGGAAGGACGGGAGAATTGCAGTTGGAGCACACCGCCACGGGCGGGGCAGCCGCTTTGTAGTGCGTCCGGCGCTTGCGACCGCGGGTCTGCGAATGCCGGCGCTTGGGAAGTCCCATCGAAACCCACCTCCACGCTTTGTGTGTTTTTCTTCGCGAACCCGGCGCGGGTGCCGGGGCTACTTCCGCCAGGCCCGAAGGGCCGACCACCTCGGGTCCAAAAACTCCTCCGCCCCCACACCCTCCCCCGCCTCCAGGCGGCGGCACAACTCCGGATCCTCGCCCAGGCACTTGCCGGGGCACTTGGGCTGGAGCGGAATCGCCAAGCCCAGCTGGTCCCGAAGGGAGGGGGCGAGATTCACCGCCTCGTCTTCGATGAAGGCGACCTCCAGTTCCTTCTCCTCGAGCTCCACCTCCTCCCCCGCCTCCAGGCCGGCCCCGGCGGGAGGGGAGAGGAAATACACAACGAGGGGCTCCTCCACGCGGCATTCAAACCGCGCCAACCCCAGGCTGCACTCCAGGAGGAAGGCCCCCAGCACCCGGCCCCGCAACACCGCCTCGCGGGGCCCCGTGCGCTCCAGCCGCCCGATGAGCCTCGCATCCCACAGGGGAGGCCACCTCCCCTCCTCCAGCTCGAGCGCCTCGGGGGCCACCTCCATATCGAGGTCGAGGCCTTCGTCGGGGATGCGGGAGAGGGGAATCCGGAGGTCTCCCTCCATGGCTTTCCCTCCCAGAGACGGGCTCAATGCCCCGCCCGAGCAAGGAGGATTCGCCCGGGCAGGCCCAACGGAGAGAATATAAGAGGGTGCCCCCCCCGTGTCAAATCGGAAGGAACTCCGGGGAGAAGCGGACGCTGGTTGTAACAACTTTAAATACAAACATTTGTCAGTTTCCTCGGAGCAGCTCCAGCAGCCG
Source organism: uncultured Nitrospinaceae bacterium (assembly GCA_964394385.1). GTDB lineage: Bacteria > UBA8248 > UBA8248 > UBA8248 > UBA8248 > CAYMWZ01. The sequence continues at coordinate 2,680 of CAYMWZ010000194.1, forward strand.
CCCCTCCCGCACTCCCCCCGTCGAGACCTGAAAGCTCGGCCTCCCGGCCCACCGGAGCACCTCGCGGACCACGATGAGGCCCGCCAGGGCGATGTCCTCCCGCCCCGGCTCGAAGCCCGGCAGCGCCCGCCGGCTCCCCCAATCCAGGGCCGAGAAGCGGGGGATCCACCCGCCCAGCTCCCCGGCCGAGAGGATGCGCCCGTTCATGGCCCTGCCCGGCTCCGGCCCCATGAACCCCGCCAGGGCCACCACTCCTCCGCAGCCAATGAGGGGGACCTCCTCCCCTCCAGGCGGCGGCAAGGGGGGGGCCCCGAGCCGGGAGCGCACCTCCCGCGCGCAGGCTTCCACCTGCTCGGCCGGCGTGGGGACCTCCGCCAAGTGGCGCTCGGTCAGGTAGACCACCCCGGCCCTCAGGCTCACCGCCTGGGCGAGGCGGCCCGCCTCCGAGCGCATCACTTCCAGGCTTCCCCCCCCGACGTCGAACGCCCAGACCCGCGCAGGGGGACGCTCCAGGACGGCCAGGACGCCCGCGAGGGCCAGCCGGGCCTCCTCCTCGGGCGGGATGACGCGCAGAGGAACCCCCGCCTCCCGCGCCCGGGCGAGGAACTCCTCCCGGTTGGCGGCCTCGCGCAGGGCGCTCGTCGCCATCGCGTCGAGGGCGTCCACCCCCCGCTCGGCGATGCGGGCCGCGAAGCGCCGCAGGCACGCCACCCCCCGGTCCATCGCCTGGGGGGAGAGCCTCCCCGACCGCTCGAGGCCCTCCCCCAGCCGGATGAGCTCGCGCCACCTCCCCTGGGAGACCAGCCGGCCCGAGGGATCGAGGGAGGCCATCGCCAAACGGGCGGCGTTCGTGCCGAGGTCCACGACGGCGGCCAGGGGCCGGGCGCGGCGGGACTCAACGGGAGAGGGCATGGGAGAGGGTCGGCGACAAGGGGGGGAGGAGGGGCTAGCCGTTGCGGTAGCGGTTCTTGAGCTCGCAGTAGTGGACCGAGGTCATGCGGAAGCGCTCGCGCTCCTCCTCCTGGAGCTCCCGGACGAACCGGGCGGGGGTGCCCACCCACAGGGTCCCCGGAGGGATGACCTTGCCCTCGGGAACCAGCGCCCCCGCCCCCACCACGGCGCCCGCCCCCACCTTCACGTTGTTCAACACGATGGCGCCCATGGCGATGAGGGCCCCGTCCCCCACCTCGCAGCCGTGAACGATAGCCATGTGGCCCACCGAGACGTCATCCCCGAGGATGCAGGGATACTGGCCCCCCTCGACGTGGAGGATGGAGCCGTCCTGAATGTTGGTCCGCCTCCCCACCCGGACCGGCATCACGTCCCCCCGGAGGACGCAGCCGTACCAGATGCTGCTCTCCTCGCCGACCTCGACGTCTCCGATGAGGACGGCGGTCTCGGCGATCCAGGCCGTGGGATGCACCTTGGGGAGAATCCCCTCGAAGGGAAGGTACATGAGCGAGATCCCCCGAAAAGGCGGCCCCCTCCCCCGGGACGCCGGCTCAGTCGAGCCGCGCGAGCTCGCCCACGCCTCTCAGGAGGGGCGCGCGGGCGAGCTCAGCGCGCCGCCCCTCGACCGTCCGGCGGAACTCCGCCCGCAGCCGGGCCGGCACGGGCCAGCCGGAGGGCAGCTGCGCGGAGAGGGGGTCGATCGGCCTTCCCCGGTGCGTGATGCGGAAGTCCAGATGCGGGCCCGTCGAGAGCCCCGTGGTTCCGACGTAGCCGATGACCTCCCCCTGGCGCACCTCCCGCCCCTGGCGCACCTCCCGCTCGAAGCGGGAGAGGTGGAGGTAGGAGGTTTCGTATCCCCCGCGGTGAACGAGGCGCACCATGTTGCCCGCCTCCCCCCGCGGGGCGGCCCATGTTACCACGCCATCGGCCACCGCGCGCACGGGCGTGCCGACCGGGGCGGCGTAGTCCACCCCGTGGTGGGGCCGGTAGCTCTTGAGGATGGGATGAAAGCGCCGGTGGGAGAAGCCGGAGGTGACCCGGGTGTAGCGCAAGGGGGATCGGAGGAAGGCGCGACGGAGGGTCTCTCCCTCGGGAGTGTAGTAATCCCCCGTGCGCTCGAAATAGATGGCGGCGTGCTTCTTGCCGTTCACGACAATCTCGGCCGCGAGGATCCGCCCGAAGCCCGCGGGCATCCCCCCGAGGGAGCGGCGCTCGATGAGGGCCTCGATCCGGTCGCCCTCCTGCAGATCCTTGTGGAAGTCGATGACGTACCCAAAAATCTCGCCGAACTCGACGGCAACCGAGGCCGGCCCCCCCGCCCGGGCGACCGCCCCGAAGAGGGAATCCTGGACCTTCCCCCGGAGGCGCACCGCCTCGACCTCGTAGGGGATCCGCTCCAGCCGCGCCCCCAGGGAGCCCGCCCGGGTGCGGTAGAGGCGCAACTGGCGCTCCCCGTCCAGCTGGACCACGAACCGGCGCAGGCCCTCCGGGCCCCGGGCCAGCTCGTAGCGCCGCCCGGCGCCCACCCGGGAGAGGGAGTGGAGGGGCCGGCTCGCGTCCAAGACCTCCTGGACCTCCTGGGCCGTCAGCCCGCTCCCCGCCAGGAGGGCGGCCACGGTGTCCTGGGGGGCGAAACTTCCCGACTGGACAGAGACCGCCGCGCCGTCCGGCAGGGCGTCCGGAGGGGAGGCGGCCCCGCTGGGCAAGGGCGGGGGGAGAGGGAGAGAAGGCACCTCGACCGCCTCCTCATGGACGACCCCCTTGTCCCCCTCCGCGGGGAGAAGGCCCCTGAGGGCCTGGAGGGAGCTTTCGAGGGCCTGGCATCCTCCCAGCCAAATCGAGGAGCCCAGCAGGAGGGTGAACCCCGCCGGCCGCAGGAGCCGCCTCCAGGGGATGGCGGGGAAAAACGGGGCCCTGCGCCGCCCCATGGGGCCAGCGCCCGGGCGAGGTTGGGGTGCCATCGAATCCGATCCTCTCGAGCCCCGGGCGGAGGCGAGTGAGGCGGAAAACTTTCTTTATGTATTACATAAGACTTCAATTCTTAAGTGATTATTATACTGAGGGTTGCTTTTTTCGCAAGAAAAAACCCGAAACCCCAACCGATGGTGGCTCCGCTCCCCGTCCTCCCCCAGGGAGGGTGGAGGGAGAGGGAGGGGGCTTCTCCCCTTCCCGCAAAAAATTCCTCCTCCCGCCGCGCACCAGCCCGCAACTCCCGTAAACGCCTTTTGGTCTTCCCCGCCTAGATTGGACCTGGATACCCCTCTCCCCATCGGAGAGGGCGGGATGAAGGCGAACCCCGGCGCGTCCAAGGGGTAGAATGGGTTAAGCGATACCACCCCAAGCCCCAGGAGGATCAGCTATGCAAGGCGCCTACGACCGGATCGTCTGGACCGTCATCGCCCTC
>CAYMWZ010000195.1:0-6017 GCA_964394385.1 uncultured Nitrospinaceae bacterium
GATCTACACGCGTAAGATCGTCGGCAGCGTCAGATGTGTATAAGAGACAGCGAGGAAGCGCGTGACGTCCACGCCCACCGACTCGGCCAGGGGCTCGTTCTCGCGCAGGGCGACGAAGGCCCTCCCGGCCCGGGAGCGCACGAGCCGGCGGACAACCACATAGGAGACGGTGCACACGAGGAGGACGAGGTAGTAGTTCGGCTCCTTCTTCCAGAACGTGAGCTCCCCCAGCCCCGGCAGGGCCAAGGTGAAGGGCGGGATGTTGTTGAGGGCCATGGGGCCCTCGGTCAGGTCCACCCAGTTGAGGGCCACCAGCTTCACCACCTCGGCGAAGCTCACCGTCACGATGACGAAGTAGGCGCCGCGCACCCGGAAGGAGAGTTTTCCGATGATCCACCCGAAAATCCCCGCCACGGCGATCCCGGCGAGGAAGCCCGCCCATGCCGGCCGGGGCGAGAAGACGAAGACGTAGTCCGGGGCGAGGTGAAGGTCGAAGCCGAGCGAGACGAGGGCGCTCGTGTAGGCGCCGATCCCGAAGAGGGCGACGTGGCCGAGGCTGAGCTGCCCCGTGTAGCCGAGCAGGAGGTTCAGGCTCATGGCCGCGACGGCGAAGATGCCCGTGTTGATCAGGATGTGAAGGTAATACTGGTTCCGCATCCAGAGGGGGACCGTGGCCAGGAACGCCACCCAGGCCCAGGCCGGCCAGCGGCTCATCCAACGCGCTCCGCGCGGGCGAAGAGCCCGGTGGGCTTGAACAGGAGGACCACGATGATGATGAGGAACCCCATCGCGTCCCGGTAGCCCGAGGAGACGTAGCCCGCTCCCATCTCCTCGACGATACCCAGGATGAGGCCGCCCAGGGTGGCCCCCATGAAGTTCCCCATCCCTCCCAGGATCACGATGGCGAAGGCCTTGAGCGCCGCCAGGTCCCCCATGGTGGGGAAGACGACGAAGACGGGCCCCAGCAGCGCCCCCGCGGCGGCCGCGAGGCCTGAGCCGAAGGCGAAGGTGGCGGTGTGGATGGTGCCAATGTTCACGCCCATCAAGGAGGCGGTCTCGCGGTCCTGGAAGGTGGCGCGCATGGCCATGCCCAGGCTCGTCCGGTGGATGAGGAGGTGGGCGCCCGCGATGAGGAGCACCGCCACGGCAAAGACGAAGACGCGGATCCAGGAGACCGAGACGGGCCCCAGGACGAGGGGCGCTTCCGGGAAGGGGTGGTTGATCGACTTGGCGATGCCGGTCCAGAGGAGCTGCTCCCCGTTCTGCATGGCGATCCATGCGCCGATCATGACCAGCATGGTGGTCTCGATGCTCGCGCCCCGCAGGGGGCGCAGGAGGGTCCACTCGATCCCCGCCCCGAGGACGACCCCGAGCACCACGGCCAGGGAGAGGGCGAGGAAGAAATCCCCCTGCAGGGCCGCCACCACGCCGAACACCATGTAGGCCCCGAAGGAGTAGAGCTCCCCGTGGGTGAAGTTCACCACGTTCATGATGCCGAAGATAAGGGTGAGGCCGATGCCCAGAAGGGCGTAGGTCCCCCCGAGGATGAGGCCGTTCAGGATGTGCTGGAGGAGCTGGTCCAATGAAGGGCACCCTCCGGCTGCGATCGCCTGCGGCGCGGCCACCAGGGAAAACGCCCCCCGGGGCCGCGCGGGCCCCGGGGGGAGATCGCGTTCTTCTGCCGGGCCGTCAGTTCCGCATGAAGGCGGGGACGGTGACCTTCCCGCCGCTCACCTGAACGATGTAGACGCTGGGCTGGCTCTGGGCGCTCTCGCGCCCCTTCGGGCCCTGCTTGAAGAAGCTGACGGGGCCGTTCACGCCCTTCACCTTCACGTCCCAGAGCGCCTTCTGGATGGCCTTGGGGTCGGCCTTGCCGGCGCGCTCGATGGCGGCGGCAATGGTCATGATGCCGTCATAGCCCCGGAAGCCCTCGGTCAGGCCCGCGAAGTTGTAGCCGCGCTTCTTCCACTCCTCGACGAAGGGCTTGGCGACCTCCGGGAAGGGCGCCGACTCGGGGAACCAGGGGGCAAAGAAGAGAATGTGGTAGCTCCCCTCGGCGGCCGCGCCGGCCTGCTCGATGAGCTGATCCGGCGAGGAGGAGCCCCCCGTCGTAATCACCTTGTGGGTCAGGCGCTGCTCCTTGGCCTGCTTGAGCACCAGGGTGATCTGCTCGACCCCTGTGGTCAGGAACAGGGTGTCCCCGCCCGAGGCCTTGATCTTGGCGAGCTGGGCGCTCAGGTCCTGCGCCTTGGGGTCCATGGTCTCCACGACGCCCACCGCGATCCCGTTCGTCTTGACCATCTTGCTGAACTCGGTCGCGGCGCTCCGGCCCCAGTCGTTGTTGACGATCAGGAAGTCGGCCTTCTTGATGTTGAACTTCTTCACGTGCTGGGCCATCGCCACCGCTTCCATCTCGGAGGTGGGGCTGATGCGGAAGATCCAGGGGTTGCCCGAGGTGGTGATCTTTTCCGAGGAGGAGGTCTCGACCACCATGGGCACGCCGTACTCCATCAGCTTCGGCATGACGGCCAGGGTGTAGGTCGAGCTCCAGGCGCCCATGAGGGCGGGCACCTTGTCGCGGACGATGAGCTTCTCGGCCGTCGCGACCGCCTCCTTCGGGTTGCTCTTGTTGTCCTCGATGATGAGCTCGACCTTCTTGCCCAGGATCCCGCCCTTCGCGTTCAGGAAGCTCTCGGCGATCTTCGCTCCCTGGGCCACGTAGTTGCCCGACGCGGCCACGGCGCCGGTCAAGGGCTGGGAGACGCCGATCTTGATCGTCTCCGCCGCCAGTCCCGCCGCCGGGGCCACCAGAAGGCCGAGGCCCGCAAGGCAGCCAACCAAACCCGCCATCCACCGCTTCATCGCACTTCCTCCCGAGACGACGAAAAGGGCCCCGGCGGCCCGCGTCTCGTCAGGGCCGGGGCTCCCACGCTTTGAGCGCTTCAGCCGATGATCTCCCAGCCGGCGGCGTACTTGTCCAGCTCGGCCGCGCTGTAGGGGTCCAGGCCGTGGTCGCGCTCCGGGACCTCGACGCGCTTCTCCTCCCCGCACAAGGCCGTCGTGAAATACCGCTGTCCGGTATCATTGATGTTCGTCACGATTCTCCCCAGCTCCGGATGGGCCCGGGCCAGCTTGACCGCGGCCGCCACGTTGCAGCCCGAGGAGATGCCGCAGAAGATGCCCTCCTCCCGGGCGAGCCTGCGGGCCATCGCGACGGATTCCTCCGTCGTCGTGGTCACGACGCCGTCGAGGAGCGAGAGGTCGAGCGCCCGGGGCACGAAGCCGTCCCCGATGCCCTCGATCCCGTGCGGGCCCCACCCGCGCCGGCTGAGGAGGGGGCACTCCGCGGGCTCCACCGCGAAGAGGAGGAGCTTGGGGTTGCGCTCGCGGAGGAATTTCCCCACGCCGCTCACCCACCCTCCCGTACCCTGGGAGGCCACGGCGGCGTCCACCCGGCCGTCGAGCTGCTCCCAGATCTCGGGCCCCGTGGTCCGGTAGTGGGCGTCGTTGTTGTCCAGGTTGTCGAATTGGGCGGGCACCCAATACCCGCGGGCGCCCGCGGCGCGAACCTCCTCGAGCTTCCTGAGCGCCAGATCCACGTCGCTCTCCCCGCCCGGGGTGAAGACGAGCTCGGCCCCGTAGGCGCGCATGAGCTTCTTGCGCTCCTCGCTCATCCCCTCGGGCATGACGACGACGCAGGGGTATCCCTTGACCGCCGCCACGAAGGCGCAGGCGATGCCCGCGTTGCCGGTCGAGCACTCGAGGATCGTCATGCCGGGGCGCAGCTCGCCCCGCTCCTCGGCCTTCGAGATCATGTTGTAGTAGATCCGATCCTTGAGGCTCCCCGAGGGGGAGTACCACTCCACCTTGGCGAAGATCTCGGGCGCGGCCCCCCCCGCGGCGCGGCGGAGCCTGACCAGGGGGGTTCCCCCGATCGCCTCGAGCATGCTCTCCGAATGGCGCCGGAACGAATCCCACGCCCGCCGCGTCAGGGCCATCTCCCAATCCTCCCCCCGGCCTCCTCAGCTCAGCCGCGGGATGACCTCCTTGGCGATGATCTCGACCTGCTCGCTCTCGTACTTGTAGGGGACGAAGATGATGCGCTTCACCCCCGCCTCGACGTGGCGGCGAAGCTGGGCCGCGCACTCCTCCGCCGTGCCGTAGACCGCGCTCTTCGCCGTGGATTCGCTCCAGGCGGCGTAGTCCCACTCCTTGCCGAGCCAGTCCATCAGGGGGGCCTGGACCGCCTCCCGCGACCTTCCCACGCAGATGGGGAGCTGGTTGCAGTTGTCGAGGGCGGCCGGGTCCTTGCCCGCCTCCCGGGCGAAGGTCTTGACCTTCTCCCAGGACCTGACGAACGACTCGGGGGTGTAGAAGTAGGTCAGCCATCCGTCCCCCTTGACCGCCGCCCGCCTGAGGACGGCGTCCACATAGCCCCCGACCAGGATGGGCGGGCGCGGCCTCTGGATGGGCTTGGGGAACTGGACGGCGCTGCGCAGGTTGTGGGGCGGGTACTCCGCCCGCACCGAATCCTCCAGCCACAGCCGGGTGAGGACCTCGAGGTTGCGGTCCATGACCTTGCCGCGCCCCTTGAAGGGAACCCCCACGGCGTCGAACTCCCGGGCGTACCAGCCCGAGGCCACCCCCAGGATGAGGCGCCCGCCGGAGATCTGGTCCAGGCTGGCGAGCACCTTGGCGAGGACCACCGGGTTGCGCAGCGGGAGCACGAGGACCCCGGTCCCCAGCCGGATGGCGCGCGTCCGGGCGGCGGCGGCCGTGAGGAGGGTCAGGGAGTCGAGGATGGGGAAGTGGGGGTTCACCCCGAGGAGGATGTGGTCCCACACCCAGAGCGACTCGAACCCCAGCTCCTCCGCCCGGACGGCGTAGCGCAGGAGGCCCTCCGGGTCGGGAAGCTCGGGGTAGGCGGTGAAGTTGCGCATGGCGATCCCGAACTTCGTCCCCCCTCCCGCCATGGAAACCTCCTACTCCGCCCCGCACCAGTCGAAGATGCTGAGGGCGAGCGTCTTGATCGCGACGATGAGATCCTCGACCGCCACCCATTCGTTGTTCGCGTGCATCTGGGTGGTGGGCCCGGGGCCGAAGATGACCGTCGGGGTCTTCCCGAAGGTGTTCAAGAAGCGCGTGTCCGCCGCCCCCTCGCGCCCGGAGATCTCGGGGGCGCGGCCCGTCACCTCCCGGAAGCGATCCGCCACCGTCTTCACGATGGGGTGATCCCGGGGGATCTCGGAGGCCTCCGCGTAGTAGCCCGCGAAGCGCACCTCCGGGGGATGGCCCTTCATCCAGGGGTCGGCGGCGGCAGCCCGCGCCACCTGCTCGACCAGGCTCTGCTTGGCGGCCGCGTGGTCCTCCCCCGGGAAGGTCGCCAGGCTCCCCTTGAGGAGGCAGGAGTCGGGGAAGGCGCTCGGGAAGCTCCCCGCCTCGAAGGTGCCCACCATGCAGGGGAGCGCGTCGAGGCTGCTCGGGTAGAGGGGGTGGCTCAGGGCCTCGACGCGCCGCCTCTCCAGCTCCGCCACCGCCTGGACGACCTTGTAGCCCAGCTCGATGGCGTTCACCCCCTGGTAGCGCCGCTGGATGCCGGCGGGCTTGCCCCGCACCCGGATCTCCCACCAGATGCGCCCGATGCAGGCGGGCTGCACCGCCAGCCCGCTCGTCTCGCAAGAGATGCCCGCGTCCGCCTTGTAGCCCCGCAGGACGGTGTCGAGCGTCCCGTGGCCGCTCAGCTCCTCGTCCACCACGAAATCCAGGATGACGTCCCCCTTGGGCCTGAGCCCCGCCGCGAGGAGGCACTCGGCCGCCATCACGATGGCGGCCACCCCGCTCTTCATGTCCGAGGCGCCCCGGCCGTAGACCCGCCCGTCCGCGACCGTGGCCGACCAGGGGTCGTGCTCCCACGACTCCCGCGGGCCGGGGGGGACCACGTCGGTGTGGCCGTTCAAGAGAAGGGAGCGGCCTCCGCCCGAGCCCTTCAGGACCCCCACCACGTTCGGGCGGCCCTC
>CAYMWZ010000196.1:0-6005 GCA_964394385.1 uncultured Nitrospinaceae bacterium
CCCGGGAGGCCGCCGCCTGAACCTCATTTACACACCTGTTGACATGACCTCCCTCCTCGTGGTAGACGGGGTAGCGGTACTCCCCCTGGCCGTGGATGAAATGGATGTAGCCGTCCTCCCTCCCCACGTTCCGGAAGCCCCGCATCACGCCCGGAGGGATGCGGATGACGTCGTGCCGCCCCAGCACAACGCTCCGCGGCTTCTTGGTGGCGACGTCCTCCCAGCAGATCTCGAACTCTCCCTCCCACACCATGAAAATCTCTTCGTCGTTGTGATCGTGCAGGGGAGCCCCGTTTCCGGGCGGCGCCATGGCCACCCCGCAGCTGAAGTCCCACCCCGGCAGGGGGGCGCGGAGCTTCTGGCCGGGAAGGCCCCCGATGTAGCGGTAGATGGCGCGGTGATTCCCCTCCCGGTGGGACTCGTGGTACTCCCCCCAGTCCGGGACCAGCTCGGCAAAGCGGATGGTGGTGACCGGAGCCACCCGCGTTCTCGCGGCGGTGCGCTCCTCAATCGCCTTCGTCAGGTTCACGTTCATCGCTCCTCCTCCCTCGCGGGCGCCCGCCCGGAGACAGGGCCAAGCCTCCCCACAGGCCGGGGCGGCGCCCAAACAGACCGCTCGAAAGAATGGGAGAAGCCTATGGTTGGGCCCCCGGCAAAGTCAACGCGCCTTTTTGGGCCGGGGGAGGCCTCCGGCTTGCGGCGCAGGGGGCGCGAGGCGGAAGAGGGACTCCGCGGCATCGGGAGGAGGGCAAACAACAAAGCCCCGGCCGGAGGCCGGGGCTCGAGAGAGGATGAGGTGTCCTAGGCCTTGCGGCGGTCCCTCACCTGGGCGGCTCTTCCCTTCCGGCCCCGCAGGTAGTAGAGCTTAGCCAGCCTGACCCGGCCCTTGCGCACGATCTCGATCTTCTCGACGCGGGGCGAGTGGAGGGGGAAGATGCGCTCCACGCCGACGCCGTAGGAGATCTTGCGGACGCGAAACCGCTCCCTCAAGCCGCCCCCGCTCCTCCCCATCACCACGCCCTCGAAGATCTGGATGCGCTCCTTGTCCCCCTCCACGATCTTGACGTGGACGCGCACCGTGTCGCCCGGCTCAAGGTCGGGGATGTCCTTGCGCATTCCTTCGCGCTCGATGCGATCGATCAAGTCCACCTCGGCACTCCTCTCCTCATCCGAATTGGGCGGCGGAAGGCTCAAGGCTCCCGCTCGCCGAAGAGCCGATCCAAGACGACGGCAGCAGCCGAGCGGACCGACAAATGATTGAAACCCGCATCCCGCATCCCCCGCAGGGGAGCGAGCCTGAGGTCCGAGCGCGCGAAAACCTCGGGCGCCAAGCCCCAGCTCGTGCCGAACGCGATGAGGGCCGGGGCCTTCTTCTCCTCCTCCAGGCGGCGCCTCAGGGCGCTGTAGCCTACCGCCCCGGCCGCTGGCCTAGCCGAGGTGGCGACCAGCAAGGGCCGCAGGCCCTCGCGGGCCTCGACGGCCTCCAGGGCGGCGTCGAGGTCCTGCACCACGTGGACCTGCTCCAGGGTCTCTCCCCGCTGGGGGTTCATGTCCCGCCCGGGCCCCCGCAAAAAATGCTCCAGCACCCGGCGGACGAAGAGCCGCTGGGGAGGAGAAGGGTGTACCACAAACGTGCCCGCGACACCATAGGTCCGGCCCGCCCGCGCCAGGTCGTGGAGATCCAGGCTCGTCACCGAGGAGGTCACCACCTCCCCTGTCCGGGTCACGACCGGATGGTGGAGGAGGGCGATGTAGACGCTTCCCACTCCGGCTCCCCCCGCGCCGCCTAGGGGGAGGATTCAAGCAGGCGGGCGTCTTCCTCGGAGAGCTCCACTCGCTCGAACAGGTCCCTCCTCCGCTCCCGGGTCCGGCGGAGGGCCGCCCCCCGGCGCCAGCGGCGAATCGCCTCATGGTCCCCCGTCAGGAGCACCTCGGGGACCCGCATCCCCCGGAACTCGGGGGGGCGCGTATAGTGCGGATGGTCGAGCAGCCCGGCCGCGAAGCTCTCCAGGGCCGCCGACGCCTCGTTGCCCAAGACGCCCGGCAGGAGCCGGCCGACGGCGTCGATCACGACCAAGGCCGGGATCTCCCCCCCCGAGAGGACGTAGTCGCCGACGGAGATCTCCTCGTCCACGCACAACGCGCGCACCCGCTCGTCCACCCCCTCGTAGCGGCCGCAGATGAGGAGGAGCCGGGGGCGCCGCGCCAGCCGCTGCGCCGCCCCCTGGTCGAAGCGCCGCCCCTGGGGAGTGAGGAGGACCCGCCAGGGCCGCTCCTCTCCCTCGGCCGAGATGGCCTCCACCGCGCGGACGATGGGCTCGGGCTTCATCACCATGCCCGCCCCGCCCCCGTAGGGCGCGTCGTCCGTCTGGCGGTAGCTCCCCTCGGCGAAGTCCCTGAGGTTCCACACCTTGAACGCGATGAGGCCCTTGGCCTTCGCGCGGCCGATGACCCCGTGCCCGAGGGCCCCCTCGATGAGGCCGGGCAACACCGTCAGCACGTCAAAGCGCATCCCGGCCCTCCTTATCCTTCCTGCTCATCCTCTTCCGCGAGGCGGGGCGGCCGGATGACCCACTTGTTCCCCTCGCGGCGGAGCACCACCTCCCGCAGGGCCGGAACCAGGAGTTCCCCCCCCTCGGGGGTGCGGATCACGAGGACGTCGTTGCTCCCCGTCCCGATGTTGTCCTCGATCCGGCCCAGGAGGGCGCCCGTCTCGTCCACGGCGTCGAGGCCCTCGAAGTCCTCCCAGTAGAGGACCTCCTCCCCCGGCCGGCGGAGCGCCTCCCGGTCGGCCAAAAAGACGGCGCCCCGAAGGGCTTCCGCCTCCTCGGGGCTGTTGACGCCCTTGAACTTCCACACGATGGCGCCTTTCCCGCCCCGGCGGAGGGACTCCACCTCGAGCCTGCGCTCCGGCGCGTCCCTAACGAAGACCTCGCCGATCCGCTCGTAGGCCCCTGCGTCCTCCAGCCAGGGCCGGACGCGGAGGGCGCCCTTGACGCCTTGGGGCCTCATCCCCTCCCCCACGGCCACCCGCCCGCGCATCCTCGTCTCAGACGCTGATCCCAATCTTTTCGAACAGGTTGCGGACCGTCTGGGTGGGGGTGGCCCCCTTGCTCAGCCAGGCCTTCGCCCGCTCCTGGTCGATCTCGATCAAGGCGGGCTCCTGGGACGGATCGTAGCGGCCGATCTTCTCGATGAAGCGGCCGTCCCGGGGCATGCGCTCATCCTGGACGACGACGCGGTAACGGGGGGCCTTCTTCATTCCGCCGCGGGCGAGCCGAATCTTCACAGCCAACGTGTCTCTCCTTACGAATTGAGCATCTGGCGCATCATGCGCATTTTGCCGCGCTTTCCGCCCTGGGAAAACCTCCGCACCAGCTTCTGCATCTGGGTGAATTGCCGGAGCAGGCGGTTCACGTCCTGAACCCGGGTCCCGCTACCGGTGGCGATCCGCTTCCGACGGCTGCCCTTGATGATCTCGGGCCGGCGGCGCTCGACGGGCGTCATCGAGTCGATGATCGCCACCATCCGCACCACCTCTTTCTCGTCGAGCTCCGTCCCCTCCAGGCGCCCGCCCAGGCCGGGGACCATCGAGAGCAGGTCCCCCAGCGGGCCCATCCTCCGCACCTGAAGGATCTGCTCGCGCAGCGTCCCCAGGGTAAAGGCGCCCTTCTTCAGGTCCTCGGCCATGGCCTGGGCGGCCTCGGGGGCGATGGCGGCCTCGGCCCGCTCGATGAGGGAGAGGACATCCCCCATCCCCAGGATCCGCGAGGCCATCCGCTCCGGATGGAACTCCTCGAGGGCGTCCAGCTTCTCGCCCACGCCCGCCAGCTTGATGGGCAGGCCCGTGACCGAGCGCAGGGAGAGCGCGGCCCCCCCGCGGGCGTCCCCGTCGAGCTTGGTCAGGACGACGCCCGTGAGCCCCACCTTGGAGGAGAAGGCCTCCCCCAGGCCCAGCGCCTCCTGGCCCGTCATGGCATCCGCCACGAGGAGCACCTCGTGGGGCTGGGCGGCCTCCTTCATGCGCCGCAGCTCCTCCATCAGAGCCTCGTCGGCGTGCATCCGGCCGGCGGTGTCCACGATGCAATAGTCGTGGTGCTCCTGCCGGGCCCGGCGCAGCGCCTCAGAGGCGATGGCGACTGGGTCGCCCATCCCTTGGGAGTCAAACGCATCGGCTCCCGTCTGCTCGGCCAGGCGCCTGAGCTGAACGATGGCGGCGGGGCGGGCCACGTCGGCGGGGACGAGGAGGACGCGGAGGCCTCGCTTCCTCAGCCGAAGGGCGAGCTTCCCCGCCGTTGTAGTCTTGCCCGAGCCGTGGAGCCCCACCAGCATCACGACCGTGAGGCCCGAGGAGGCCCGCTCCAGGGCCGCCCCGCGCCCCCCCATGAGGGCGGTGAGCTGCCCGTGAACCGCCTTGACCACCTGCTGGGAGGGGTCCAGGTGAGCGGCCCGCTCGGCCCCCATGAGCTCCCCGCGCACTTTGGCGACGAAATCCTTCGCCACGCGGAAGTGGACGTCCGCCTCCAGAAGGGCGAGGCGGATCTCCCGGAGGACGGCCTCGACCTCGCGCTCCCCGAGCACGCCCCGGCCCCGCAAGTCCTTGAAAATCCCGGCCAGGCGCTCTCGAAGCCCCTCGAACATGCTGCCCCCGACAAAATTTCAGGTGTTCGGGCCCGGTCCCCACACCGGCCCCGGCAGGCCCGCTGAAGGACGGAAGGCCAGCGAAAACGCACACTTATAGGGATTTCCCCGCCCGGCTGTCAACCGGCTCCGGGGCCTGATCTCAGGCGGGCGCCTCCCCCCGGATCCGGCGGATGGCCTCCCCGTAGTCCTGGGCCCCGAACACGGCCGTCCCGGCCACCAGGACGTCGGCGCCCGCCCCGCGCACCTGGGCGGCGTTTTGGACGGTCACCCCGCCGTCCACCTCGAGGAGCACCTCGTTGCCCCTGCGGTCGATCATCTCCCGCACCTGGTGGAGGCGCCCGAGGGAGGACGGGATGAACGTCTGGCCCGCGAAGCCGGGGTTGACGCTCATGAGGAGCACCATGTCCACCTCCCCGATGAGGGCCTCCAAATGGCAGAGGGGAGTGCCGGGATTCAGGCACACCCCCACCCCCACCCCGAGGGAGCGGATGGTCTGGAGGGTGCGGTGAACGTGCCCGGCCGCCTCGACGTGGACGGTCAGGATGTCCGCCCCCGCCTCGGCGAAATCCCTGAGGTACCGGTCCGGGTCGGCGATCATGAGGTGGACGTCCAGCACCATCCCGGGCGCGGCGCTCCGGGCGGCGCGCACGCCCAGCGGGCCCACCGAGATGTTGGGCACGAAGTGGCCGTCCATCACGTCGAAGTGCAGCCAGTCGGCGCCCGCGCGGCGGACCGCCTCGATCTCCTCGCCCATGCGATCAAACCGGCAGGCCAGGAGGGAGGGGGCGACGCGGACGCGGCCCGGCTTCATGTCCGGCTTCGGCATCGGGGAGCTTCCCTAGTGGTCCTGTTCCTCGACGAGCTGGCCGTCCAGGAAGATCCGCGCCCAGGTCCTCCCGCCCGAGGGGACGAGCAGGTGAATCTCCTCCCCCGCGCTCACCTCCCGCGAGAGGGCATCGCGCTTCTGGCCGCGCGACTCCAGCTCGATCCGCAGGTGGCGGTTGGGCCTGCCGGGGGGAACCCGGTAGCGGAGCACGGTGAAGTTGCCCGCGATCTGGTCCGCCCCCCGGGCCACGTCCACATGGACCCGGTGGCCGGCCAGGACGCGCTGGCCCGGGGGGGGGATCTGGGCCACGATGGAGCCGCGGAGGGCCCCCTCGCGGTCCACATAGCGCACCCGCCCCACCGCGAGCCCCACCTCGCGCACCCGGTCGAGGGCGGCGTTGACCGGCTCTCCGATCAGGGAGGGCATGGCGTAGGCTCTCTCGCGCGGCCCCTGGCTCACCAGGAGGACCACCGCCTCCCCCCGGGGCACGCTCTCCCCCTCGGGGGGCCAGACGGCGATGACCTCGTCGATGGGC
>CAYMWZ010000197.1:0-5988 GCA_964394385.1 uncultured Nitrospinaceae bacterium
AAGGCCGACCTCATCAGCCCGGACGGGAACTCCCCCTTCGACCGGGAGAGCTGCGAGGCGGCGGCGGGGATGCTCAAGAAGATCAACATCGACACCCAGTGCCTCCCCCAGCCCTTCGCCCTCTACCGCAGGAACTTCAACACCTACCTGGAGGGGAAGAACAAGAAGCCCGCCATGCACTTCCTCTCCTTCGGCAACGCCATCGGCGACACCAGCTTCCTGCTCCGCGGCACCACCACCTGCAAGGGGGCATGGAGCCCCCAGTGTTTCAATGATCTCGACGAGATGATCAACAAGGCAGCGGCGCTCGAGGATCTGAAGGAGCAGCAACTCGCCTTCGAGAAGGTCTCCGACAAGATGATGGAGCTGGCCACCCACAAGCCGCTCTACCGGCTGCACGACATCTTCGGCATCAACAAGCGGATCGAGTTCACCCCCCGCCACGACGAGCAACTCCACCCCTGGGAGATCGTGGTGAAGTAGCATCGCGAGAAGGAAACCGGGCAGGGGCGCTCGATCGAGCGCCCCTGCTTTTTTTCAAACCGGCGGGCGCCGCCCCCTGATCTCCGGGGTGGCTCTTTCATAAGCGTGGGCCGCCCGCAGCACCTCGGCCTCCTCCCACGGTCTCCCGACGATCTGAAGGGAGAGCGGCATCCCCTCCTCCGAAAAACCCATGGGCACGACCACCGAGGGGCAGCCCGTCAGGTTCTGCGGGGTGAGGAACGGCATGGTGATCGCCAAGGAATAGACCTCTTCTTTCCCGTTGATCACGGCCTTGAGGCCATCGATGGGGGGAGCGATGCACGGAAGGGCAGGGGTGAGGACGATGTCCACCTCCCGGAAAAGGCCGAGCATTGTCCGGCGCAGCAGCTCCCGCTCCCGCTGGGCGCGGATGTACTCGTCCACGCTCTCGCTTCCCAGGCGCTCCTCGATCCGCTTGCGCGTCTCCTCCCCGTAGCCGGCCGGGTTCTTCTCGTACAGCGGGCGGTGGACCTCCAAGAACTCGGCCCCGATGATGGTCCGGTGCACCCCGATGAAGCGGTTCCCCTCGGGCAGGGGTGAGGTTTCGACCGCCGCACCGAGCCGACGGAAGACGTCGACCGCCCCCTCGAAGGCGCGCACCACCTCCCCGTCCACCTCGGCGTTGTCATAGAGGTCGGGGCAGAGGGCCGCCCGCACCCCCCGGACGCCCTCTCCCAGCCTCGCCGAAAAATCGGGGACCGGAACATCCCGGCTGTAGGGATCCCGCGGGTCATGGCCCGCCACGGCCTGGAGCACGAGGGCGGCGTCTCGCGCGCTGCGCACCATGGGGCCCACGTGGTCGTAGCTCATGCAGTTGGGCCACACCCCGGAGAGGCTCACCCGCCCGTGCGTGGGCTTCAGGCCCACGATCCCGCACAGGGCCGCCGGCCCCCGGATGGAGCTCCCCGTGTCCGTCCCCAGCGCCGCAGGGCAGAGGCCCGCCGCCACCGCGGCCGCCGAGCCCGAGCTCGAGCCCCCCGTGGTGCGGTTGAGGTCCCAGGGATTGCGCCCGGTCCCATAATGGGGGTTATGACTCAAGGGCCCCGAGGCGAATTCCTGGGTGAGGCACTTCCCGAGGAGAATGGCGCCCGCCTCCTTGAGGCGCGCGACGCAATGGGCGTCCTCGCCGGGCACGTGGTTGCGGAAGAAGCTCGATCCGCGTGTCGTCCGCACCCGGGCCGAGTCGATGATGTCCTTCACCCCGTAGGGGACGCCGTGGAGGGGGCCCTTGCGCCGCCCGGCCGCGATCTCCTTCTCCGCTTCTTTCGCCTCCTCCCGCGCCGATTCGGCGGTCACCTCGATAAAACCCAGCACCTTGGGGTTCACCGACCCGATGCGCTCTAGATGCGCCTCCACCACTTCGAGGGGGGAGAGTTCCCCCCTCCCCATCCGGTCGGAAAGCTCCCGGACGCTCAGGAAGCAAATGTCGTCAACGGCCATGGGACACCTCCTCGGTGACTGCCCTACACCACCCCCTCCGCCTTGAGCCTCGTCAATTCCTCCCTCTTCAATCCCAGAAGCCCACAAAAAATCTCCTCGTTGTGCTGGCCCACGAGGGGGGCCGGACGCTCGTAGCCGCCCGGCGTATCGGAGAGCTTGATGGGGAAGCCCGGAGCCTTGACGTCCTCGATCTCCCCCAGGGTGGGGTGCGGCAGGTTGGGGAGCATCCCCCGGGCCCGCATGTGGGGCCAGGCAAGGATGTCCTCGATGGTGTGGACCGGGCCGCAGATGACGTCGTACTCCCTCAGGTGGCGCACCGCCTCCCTCGTGGGGCGGCCTCCGGCCCACTCGGCGATGAGGGCGTCCACCTCCTCGCTCCTCGTGACGCGGTCACCCATGTCCTCGTAGCGGGGGTCTCCGATCAGGAGCTCCCGCCCGATGGCGCGCAGCACGTTGTGCCAGTGGGCGTTTGTGCCGGTGGCGATGACGATCCAGCCGTCCCGCGTCCGGTAGGTGTTGAAGGGGGCGAGGCGCATGATGCGGTTGCCCATCCGGGGGGGGAGCCCCAGGCGCCCGTAGCAGTCCATCGGCTCGTCGAAGACGAGCGAAAAGATGCAGTCCACCATCGAGATGTCCACGCGCTGGCCCTCCCCGGTGCGCTCGCGGTGGTAGAGGGCCGCCATGATTCCGCCGAAGGCGAAGGTGCCCCCGATGCTGTCGCCCAGGGCCGAGCCCGCCTTGGTGGGGGGGCCGTCCGGGAAGCCGGTGAGGCTCATGAGGCCCGAGGCCGCCTGGGTGACGGCGTCGTAGCCCTTGAGCCCCGCGTCGGGGCCGCTCTGCCCGTAGCCGGTGATGGAGCAGTAGATGAGGCGGGGGTTTACCCTGCGGAGGGTGGGGTAGTCGATCTGGAGCCGCTCGGTGACGCCCACCGAGAAGTTCTCCACCAGGACGTCGGCCCGCTCGGCCAGGGCGCAGAAGAGCTCCCGCCCGCGCGGCGCCTTGATGTTCAAGGTGATCGCCTTCTTGTCGCGCGCGCGCTTGAGATACGCGATGCCGATGTCTTCTTCCGCCTGGCGGTGGAAGGAGACCCCCTTGGGCCCCGCGTAGGGGGGGCTTGCGGCCACCGGGTCCCCCGTGGCGGGGTTGTCGATCCGGATGACCTCGGCCCCGAGGCCCGCGAGGAAGAGCGTGGCCTGGGGGCCCGAGAGGTACTGACTCAGGTCGAGCACCCGGATGCCTTCGAGGGGCTTGCGCATGGAGGATTCCCTGGCGCGCGGCCGCGCGGCCCTACCCGCCCAGCAGGATCTTCCGCACCTGGGGAGCAGCCTCGCGGGCCCGGCCCTCGATCTCGCCCTCGGTGAGCGTGCTCAGGGGATGGGCGATGACGGCGGGCTCCAGCGCCTCCATCCCCAGGGCGGCCCGCTGGACGCGGGCCTCGTGGAGGAAGGCCTCCGTCACGACGACGGCCGCGGGAACGCCCCTCTCCTCCAGGGCCACCGCGTCGTGCATACAGCACGACGTGCAGGAGCCTCAGTCCCCGATCGCGGTCAGGACGGCCTCGCACTCCCGGGCGATCTGCTCGAGGAGGGCGGGGGCGGCGTTTTTGGAAAAACTCTCCTTCTTGTAGTAGCGCACCTCCGCGAAGGGCCCCTCGGCCTGCAGGAGGGCCACCGTCTTCTCGAGGAGCCTCCGGCCGTTCCACTTCGTGTTGTCGAGCACCCCCAGGCGGAGGCCCCCGAGGGAGCGGGCCCTCGGGGCGGCGGGCTTGGGCTCGGCCTCGACCGCCCCCCGGGGGTCATAGACGGCCCGCCCCTCCTTGCGCCCGATGGGATTCATGGCTCTCTCCTCCTCTCCCGCCCCCCCTCGCGAGGGAGCCTCGCCAATCGGCCATGCGCACTTCCCGTAAGATTAGGACCGGACGCACCCGGCGTCCACCCGAGAAAAAGCCCCCCGGGGCCGCTCGCGCGGCCCGGGGGGCGAGAGAGACAGCCCCTCGGAATCTAGTTCGTGGGCCGAGCCTTCCAGGTGGGCATCGGAAGGGTGGGCTTCGCCTCGGCGAACTTGGGCGGCCACACGATCACGCGCTTGCCGTTCAGGATCTGGAAAGTGAGGCCCTCGTAGTCATTCATGCCGGCATCGTCCACCTTCCAGCGCCCGAGGATGGAGGACGTCTCCATGCCGCGGAGCGTCTGCCAGACCTTCTGGCGGTCGAAGGTGCCAGCCTTCTTGATGCCATCCGTCAGGATCTGCATCGCCGCATACGCGATCCCGGCGTGGTAGTTGGGCTTGACGCCGAAGCGCTTCTCGTAGGCGTCAGTGAACTCCTTCGTCCCGGGGGTCTTGATCACCTCGGGCTTGGGCTCCCACTGGGAGAAGCCCAAGACGTACTCGGCGATCGGGCCCAGCTGCGTGGCGAACTTGGGAAGCCCCGGGCCCACGGTGCCGGAGAAGACCTTCAGGTTGATGTCCAGCTCCTTGAGCTGGCGGACCTGGGCCACGGCGTCGGCGAAGTAGCTGTTCGAGACGATCATGTCGGCCCCGCGGGCCTTGATCTTCTGGAGGAGCGCCGTGAAGTCGGTCTGCTTCGTGGGGTAGTCCTCCACCAGCACGACCTGGATGCCCAGCCTCTTGGCCCAGGCGATGGCCCCGTCGCGGCTCTGGCGGGAGAAGAGGCTGTCCTCGCCGATGATGGCGACCCGCTTGACGCCGATCTCCTTGGCGAGGTGGAGCGAGCCCCTCTGGTAGTCCTGGGCGACGGCGCTCTGGTTGAAGATGTACTTCCGGCCCTTCTCCCAGATCACCCGGGAGGAGGCGCCCGGCGCCATCATGGGGTACTTGTAGCGCTCGATGATGTTGGCAACGGCGTCGGTGATGTCGCTCGAGTAGGGCCCGAGGACGAAGTCCACCTTGTCCTGGGTGATGAGCTTCTCGTAGAGCTTGATGCTGGTCTGCTTGTCGGACTTGTCGTCCATCAAGACCAGCTCCATCTTGTGGCCGAGGACTCCCCCCGCGGCGTTCTGCTGGTCGGCGAACAGCACGTAGGAGTTCTTGAAGCGCCCCGCCGGCTCGGCGTAGCGGCCCGTCTCCGAGAGGGCGCCGCCGAAGGTGACCGCCTCCTTGTGGCCCGCCCAGGCCGGGCCGGCGGCCCAGGCCGCGAAGGCGGCCAGGAGAACCCCTGCTACCCATATTCTCCTCATCGATTCTCCTCCTCAATTTGAGAAACAATACTTACTCTTCCTCGGGGCGGGCGAGGGGAACGCCGGTCCCCCGGCACACACCCCATTCTTAAAAAACCCGCATCGGAGGAAACCTCCTCCCTCCATGATTTGGGAACCCGAAAGACGACCCTTAGGGGCGAACGGTAACTTTTTAGTGGAAATATACGACGCTCATACCCCATCCGCGGGGGATGTCAACCAAGTATCCGCCCGGGAGGATTTAGAGAAGGCAGGTGCCGTCGGCGCAGGCCGGCCCCGAGGCGGGCGCCCGCCCGTCCAAAGCCCGGAGGACGGGGCTCGACATGTGCCCCCAGCCCGGGATGAAGGCCGAGAACCTCCCCGCCTCTCCCCCCGCCACGAAAAGGTGGATGTCGCCCGGGCTCGGCACGATGGGGATGCGCTCGGCGGGCTCCCGCCGGTACCAGCGGGGGAGGTTGCGGTTGTAGATCTTGCCGTAGCGGCCGCCGAAGCTGATGTCGGCAAAGGTGTTCTTGGTGTGCATCCAGAGATAGCTCCTGACGTCGCTCCGCGTCCACCCGCGCCGGGCGATGGTGGCGGCGTGCTCGGGCCCGATCACCACGGCGCAGGAGCCGCTGCTCACCGCGTTGTTGTGGGCGATGGTGCTCATGGCCGAGCAGACGCTGTCGAGGACTCCCTCCGGGTCGTCCGAGACGTGGTTGGTCACGCTGTGGGGGGCCTCGGCCGCGATGGCGAAGACGGTCGAGTCCCCGGAGGAGAAGCCCTGCTCCACGTGGTAGGGGGCCCAGGGGCTGGCCTCCTCGTTCTCGGCGATGCAGTAGGTGTACTT
>CAYMWZ010000198.1:0-5881 GCA_964394385.1 uncultured Nitrospinaceae bacterium
GCGACGGGTCTCCTGTTGATGCACGCCCGGCTCTCCCTCCTGCCCAGTGTGCTGGGGGGCGCGCTATTCGCGGCCGCGCTGGGGCTGGTCGTTGGCTTCTTCTGCGTGCGCCGCACGAGGATTTACTTCTCGATGCTCACCCTGGCCTTCGGGATGATGGTTTACGCCCTCGCTTTTGACTGGAGGTCCGTGACGGGCGGAGACGACGGCCTCATCGGAATTCCCCGCAGCCCCCTCTGGCTTCCAGGGCTGGGCGCTCTGCAGATGACCGCCCTCTCCGCCTATTATTACTTTGTCCTCGTGATGACCGCGGCCGGCGTGTGGCTGGTTCGCCGGGTGGTGTACTCTCCTTTCGGCCTCGTCCTCCAGGGCATCCGGGAGAATGAAAACCGCGCCTCCTTCGCGGGCATACCCGTCCGCCGCTACCGGCTGGCGGCCTTTGTCACTTCCTGCCTCATCAGTGGCCTGGCGGGCGCCATGGTGGCGCCCTTGGAGAACACCGTCGCCCCCACCGCCGCCCACTGGACCAAGTCGGCGGAGCCCGTCCTGGCCACCCTCCTGGGCGGCATCCACTCCTTCGCCGGCCCATTGGTGGGGGCGCTTCTCTTCTACTTGCTTCAGGAGCTTATCGAGCAGGTGACGGAATACTGGCTTCTGTGGTTTGGCGTCGTCTTGTTGGCGCTCGTCCTTGGATTCCGGGGGGGCGTGGTCGGATATTTCCAGCACCACGTCTTGCCTGCGCTCCGGAGACGCCTTTCATGAGCGGCGACGGTGCCTCTTGGCTGCTCCGGACGGAGGCCCTGCGCAAGTCCTTTGGTGAGGTGCACGCCGTGGACGACGTCGGCCTGCGGTTCGAGGAGGGCGTGCTGACGGCCATCATCGGTCCCAACGGCGCGGGGAAGACCACCCTCATCAATCTCCTTTCGGGGAACACCGCCGCGGATTCCGGGCGGATCTTTTTCCTGGGGGAGGATGTTACCCGGCTCTCCGTGCACGAGCGCGTTCGCCGGGGCTTGGGCCGCTCCTTTCAGATCACCAACGTCTTTCCCCAGTTGTCCGTGTACCAGAACGTTCAGATCCCGCTCTTGGTCCGTCTGGAAGAAGCCTGGAAGTTCCTCAGAAGGGCGGAGGCCGTCCCGGAGGCCTCCCGCCGGGCGTCCCAGATTCTGAGGGACGTCGGCTTGCACGAGGATGCGCGTACTCCCGCCGCCTACCTCTCCCATGGTGACCAGCGGCTGCTGGAGATAGGCATCGCCATGGCGGCCGAGCCCCGGCTGCTCCTGCTGGACGAGCCTACCGCGGGGATGAACCCCCTCGAGCGCACCCGCGTGCTCAAGTTGCTCTCCGATCTGAGCGTGGCGCGCCGAACCACTTTCGTCATCATCGAACATGACATGGATGTGGTCTTTTCCTTGGCGGAGGAGGTGGTGGTCCTGCACCAGGGCCGGATCCTGGCCCAGGGGCCGCCTTCCGCCATCCGGGAGGACGAGCGGGTCCGCGACGTCTATCTCGGAGGGGAGCTCGCGTGATTCTTGAGGCGGCGAGCATCAACACCTACTACGGCCAGAGTCACATTTTGCGGGACGTCAGCTTGGCCGTGGACCGGGGCGAGGTGGTTTGCCTCCTGGGGCGCAACGGTGTCGGCAAGACGACCACCCTGCGCAGCATCATGGGGCTGACGCCTCCGCGCAGCGGATCGATCCGGCTCATGGAGGAGGAGATCGCCGGCCTTCCCCCTCACCAGGTGGCCCGCAAAGGTGTGGGCTACGTTCCCGACGACCGGCGCATCTTCTCGGACCTGACCACCGACGAGAATCTGGAGCTGGCGGGCCGGGCCGGGGGGTGGCGCAACGGAGTCTGGACGCGGGAGAAGGTGCTGGATCTTTTGCCTGCCCTCCGCGGCCTGCGTTCCCGGCTCGGACGGTATCTGAGCGGAGGGGAGCAGAAGATGCTCTCCATCGGGCGCGCTCTCATGACCAATCCATCCCTCTTGCTCCTCGACGAGCCCTCGGAGGGGCTGAGCCCCCTCGTTGTTCGAAGTCTCATCGAGATCATTCGGACCATCCGGGCCGAAGGAGTGACCATCCTGATGGCGGATCAGAACCTCAAATTCTCCCGCCTGGTGGCGGATCGGGCTTATATCCTGGAAAAGGGGACGGTGCAGCACGCGGGGACGTTGGACGAAATTTACGGTGACGAGGCGATTGTGCGGCGCTATTTGGCCGTTTGAGTTCGTGGTTGCCTGCCCGGCCAGGGAGCGAAAGGCCGGCCGTGGCGTTCCGATGTCCTCGGGCGCCACTCCCTGACAAGTTCATCGCTGCCCGCCCGGCCAGGTGACGAACGGCATGTTCACGACCACGCCGGATTTTTCGGCGCTCAATTCGCCTTTTCTCAGGGCTTCTTGGACCTCCTCGGCCGATTTCTGAAAGCGGGCCGCCGTCCTGTCCTTCCAGGTGAGCAGGTAAACCTTCCGCAGCGGGGTGTAGCCCGCGTGTCCCGGCGGGCTGTCGAACACGTCGGGCTGGAAGCCGAGAGGCCCTCTGGGGCCCTCCGGCTTCACGCCGTTGGTGTAGACGTACACCCGCGCCAGCATCTCCTCCGGCGCCTTGCCGAGGGAGGGGACGACCAGGACCGGCGAGCCCATCATGTCGGTGAGGATTTTGGCGATCTTGGGGTCCGAGGTCTCCGTGTGGAGGAAGAGAATCCGCTTCCCGTCGACGTAGCCCGTGACAGGCGGCACGACGGGCGCGTCGGCAGGCGCCATGCCGCCCATGGGTTTCCCCATCCCGCCTCCCGGAGCCGCGGCGGGCTGTACGTAGAAGCCGATGACGTAGCCCGTGAAGGCCACGGCGGTGAGAATCGCTATGGTTGACAGCCGTTTCATGACCCGCCTCCCTCTCTGATGATCCCGCTCGCTCAGGCGGCGCTTGCTCTACCTACCGGATTCCTCCTCCGTGGTGGCGCAGAATGACGAAGCCTCGCCGCTCCTCCGGCATGGTGGCGTGCATGTTCTCCCACTCCGGCTTGGGCACCAGGGACTCCAGGTAACGGACCAGGGCCCAGATCTCCCTCCCCGTGAGCGCGTCCTGATAGGAGGGCATGGGGGTCCCTTCCACTCCCGTCAGGATGATCCGGTACAGGGCCTCCGCCGTGTTGCTCGCCTTGAGGGGGCGGCGAGTGAGATCGGGGGGCGCGATGGGCGCGCCCCAGGCGTCCACCAGCCCCTCCGCCGACGGGCCCCTTCCTTTCGCGTCTTTTCCGTGGCACTTCCAGCATTCTGCCTCTTCGAAGATCTTCCCTCCCAGCCGGAGGAAGTCGTCGCCCTCCCGGGGCGGCTCGGGGATCCGCACCGGAGGCTCGGCGGATTCGTCCTGAAATCGCTTCGAGAACCTCTTGATGTAGTCCACGACCGCCCGGCGATCCGCCTCCGGGAGATTTTCTTGAGGGACCATCCCCGTCCCGCGGATTCCCTCCGACAGGATCCGGAGAAGATCCTCGTCGCTCGGAGGAGCCCCGGGAGGAGTCGAGCGGAACTTGAAGAGCCCCTTGGTGAAGTCCCGGGGCTTCGTGCCGAGCATGTGGGCCGCCATTCCCCTCCCGTCCCCGTTCACACCGTGGCAGGCCGCGCAGTTCGCCGCGTAGACCCGCTCGCCCAGGCTCAGAGGCTTCGAGGGCATCTCCGCCCGCGGGACGGGAAAACGGGCCTGAAGGGTCTCCGCCACGTCTTTTACCTCCTCCGCGAGTTCCCGGGCGAATTGGTCGTCCGGCCCCACCCCCGAGGCTCCGATCCTCTCCAGCAATCCGTAAAATAAGCGGAAATTCTCGGCCGCCGAGCGGAGGTAAAGGGGCGTCACCTCGAACTTTCCCGAGAGGGCCTGGCGAAGCTCCTCCGCGTAGGCCTGGACCTCCTGGGCCACCTGGATCGTCTTGACGGGTGGCCTCCCCGGGATCTTCAAGTCCACTTCGTGGTAGGCGGCGAAGTTGCGGGCGTCGATGCGCCGGCCGCTGCGGAGCCGGATGCCCTCTCCCACCTGGTCCAGGTGGACCCGCTCGTGGTTCACGAGGGCAGAGACGAGATCCTCCTCGGAGGGAATCGAGGGCGTTCCGAACATCTGGTCGAGGACGTAGATGGGGGAGGGGCGGCCCGTGCCCAGCTCCTCCTCGAGAGTGATGACGATTGCCCCCGCGCCTCCCTCCTTCGCGGAACGGACGATGCGTCGGACCCGCTCTCGATCGTCGCGCCAGGGCAGTCGGGAGATGGACGCCCTCAGGGAGCGGACCACTTGGAAGCGGTCGGGGTCGTAGAGGAGGCCGGCGAAGTAGCGACCCATCCGGGGACGGATCCGGCGCTCGATGGCCTCCAAGTACTCCTGCCTGAGCTCCTCGAAGCGCTGCGCGTCGCGGAAGGTGATCCCGTCCTTCCGCGCCTTTGCGATGGCCTCCTCGATGGGAGGCGCGAGGGCGCGGGCTCCCTCCAGGAACTCCCCGATCGTCAGCCCCCGGGCCGCTTCGACTGCTTCCGGGTTGGCCTCTTTCCACTTGGAGAGCGTTTCGGGAAGGGGATTCTTGTAGTGGCTCTCGAACCTCAGGAGGGCGAAGGCCGTCAGGGCTTCTTTTCGCTCGGCGCTCTCCTCCGACGGGTCCGGCGGCCGGAGCCTGAGAAGGGTCTGGGTCAAGTGGAACCACACGAGGGGGTCTTGGCCGGCCGGTAGGACGGCCCGCAAGAGGCTCCGGGCCGCGTGCCGGGCCATGCCCTTGGCCAGGTAGGCGGTCCCCGTTCCGAGGAGGGAGGGGAGGAACCCGGGGTCGATGCGGAGGGCGCGGCCAAAGGCCCCGATGGCCGAGTCGTAATACCCCCCTTCGAAAAGGAGGGCTCCCCACTGGTGGTGGACGATCTTGGAGCGGCGGTATTTCTCGACGGATAGCGCGGCCTCCAGGATCGCCTGGAGCCGATCCCGGGTGGCCTCCGATGGCCTCTCGCCGTCCCGCTCGAAGAGCCGGTCGGTATAGGCTTCGATCTCTTTCTCGGCCGCCTCCCCGGAACGGATGGCCTTGAGGAGAGCGGCGTCGGCCTGCCTCTCCTGCTCGGTGACCTCGGCAGCGGCCGGGCGGGCGGGAGGATCGTCATGGCCCGGATGGGCGCCCGCGAGAGAAAAGATCGAGATCAGCACCAAGCCGAGGAACCAGGTCGCGAAGGGTGGCAATCGCATCTGTTGTGTCCCTCATTCCCGAGGGAGAGGAACTATGCCGGGATTCCCCTCCATCCGATGATCACGCTCCAGAGGCCGATCAGCAACAGAAAGACTCCCGCCCAAAGGGGCGTCCGGGCGGAGTGCCGCCCGACGCGGGAGAGCAGCTCGGAGGCGCGCCGGGAGGCCGCAACCACAAGGAAGGGGGCGGAGAGGGCAAGGCCGAAGAGGAATAGGGAGAGGAACCCCTTGGCCACTCCGGCGAGGCCCGCTTGCCCCAGAAGAGCCAGGAACAGGGGCGCGGCGCAAATCGGGGCACTCAGGCCGAAGGCGACTCCCATCGGGAGCGAAAGCCCCGCCTTCTTTTGAAGCCAGGCGCCCGGGTCGCCCATGGGGAGGGACAAGAGGCCGAAATACATCCCCAGGGCGAGGAGCCCCAGCAGCACATAGAGCGCGCCCAGGCCCGCGCTGTAGAGGAAGGCGCCCGCGGCAAAGGACCGGCCCAGCCAGGCCACCCCTCCTCCCAGGAGCCCGAGGAAGAACGCACGGCTCAGGACGAAGCTCGCGGCGTGGCCCCATTGCTCGGCAAGGGGCCTGCCCCGGATGTAGGCGAGGAAGACGAAGTTCGCCCCCATGGAGCAGGGCTCGACGAAGCCGATGAGCCCAAAGGCCACGGGGATGGCCCCGAAGCG
>CAYMWZ010000199.1:0-5877 GCA_964394385.1 uncultured Nitrospinaceae bacterium
ATCCATACTTGACACATCCAAGTTCTGCAAATAAAGTGCGAAAATGCGGGCTTGGCCAATCGCCCAGAGGATTCCAGAACGGACTCCGGGCCATCGGGGGGGCACGTAAGCGCTCGAGGACCAACATTTGGTTCGATTCGGGAACCTCGTTTAGCTACAATAGGCAGCACCAATAGGCCATTTGGGAAATGTCGGCATAAATGATAGACGAATAGTCTCACTTAAGAATTCGTTGTCAGGGACGAGGGAGGTTTTTTGTGAAGATTCTTCTGCTCAATCCCTCGGTCCATTTTGATAAGCAGTTCGGGACCCTGAAGAAGTTCTACACTCCCATTCCTTCGGTCGGCCTGGCCTACATTGGAGGAATGCTTCTAAAGCACGATTTCGAGGTTGTTGGCCTCGATGCCTTCATCGAATGCCTCACGGTCGAGGAGATGTACGAGCGGATCGCCGCCGAGGCGCCTGATGTTGTTGGGATCTCCCTCCTGACCCCCTGCGCCCCTCTGGTGGATCGGCTTATCCCGTTGCTGAGGGAGCGGTTTCCCGGTCTAAAGGTGGTGATGGGCAACATCCATGCCTCGGCCTTCCACGAACATTATTTGCTGAATGAGATGGCAGACTTCATCGTGCATCACGAAGGCGAATCCACCATGCTGGAACTGATGGAGGCACTTCGCGACGGCCGGGATACCAGCAAAATCCCCGGGATCTCCTACCGGAGCCTTTTCGGCCAGGTGATTCGTAATGCCGATCGGCCGTGGATCGACAAGTTTTCCCTGGACGAAATGCCCTATCCTGCCTGGGATCTGTTTCCCGTGGAGCAATTCCGGCCGGACATTCGTCTTCAGTCCCCGGATTCGAGGAAGCGGAAGTTCGACGAGGGCGTTCAGGCCCTTCCGATTCTGGCCACGAGGGGATGCCCGCACCGGTGCACCTTCTGCTCCCCCATCAACACCATCGGCAACAAGTACCGGATGCGGACCCCAGAGAACGTCGTCGATGAGATGGAGTACTTCCACCAGAAATGGGGGGTTGAGACGTTCTACTACATGGACTTGACCTTTCCGATCTCGGAGCGGATCGGAATACAGTTCTGCGACGCGCTGATCAAGAGGAACCTTCCAATCAAGTGGATGTGCGAGACACGGGTGAGCAGTGTCACCTATCCTCTTTTGCAGAAGATGAAGCAGGCGGGGTGCGTCCGCATCGATTACGGTATTGAATGCGGCAACCAGAAGATGCTGGATTCCATCAAGAAGGGATTCAAGATCGAGCAAGTGAGAAAGGCGATCGATTGGACGAGGAAAGCCGAAATCGAGACGGAAGGGTTGTTCATCATCGGTCTCCCGGGGGAGACGGTGGAAGATACCTGGGACACCATCAACTTTGCCCTTTCCTTGGATCTTGACCATATCAAGCTGAACTTGTTCGTCCCGTACCCAGGGTCCGAATTATGGGACGTCCTTAAGGCCAAGAACGAGCTTACGAATTTGGACTTCAACGAGTACACGTCGTATCCCAGCTTCACGGGTGGAACTGTTCCTTACGTGCCGAAGGGCAGGGCCCATGAGGAGCTCGTCCGCCTCCAAAAGATCGGGATGCGGAAGGCGATGTTCCGAAAGCGGGTGATCTTCCGAGAGTTGCGCCACTTCCGATGGGACAAAGTGGACCAGTATTTCACCGCTGTGAAGGCACTGCTCTTCCCGCCTCCTGTGGACACCACGTCCGATCGGTTTGAAGTCTTGAGCGCCCCATCATCGACTGGGGGAGCGCCATCCGGAGGGGGCGGATCCCGCTGACGGTTTGGATCATTCCGCCGGCCCGCCCCGGCGGCCCGACAGAGAAATCCTGAAACGACCTAGGCCCAGCACCTCTGCTTCCGAGTGGCGGTTCGATTTTTGAACCGGCACCCGGAACGCCCTCACATATCGACTCCGCAAAACTCCGGAATCTCCCCAGACATTTCCTGACTCTCTCGTTGGGAAGGCCCACGGCGAACTCCGGAATCCTCCTGAAAGCGGGATTCCCGCTTGAGCGTCCTCATGCGCGCGGGGGCGCCGGCCCCCTCCTCCCTCCCGTTTGATTCCGGTAGGAGACTTTTGTATCCTGCGAAAAACCCCTCGCCGTGGAGGATTCCGTGGCCGAGAATGTCCGGTTCCGCCCCCTGGTCACCCTGGGCGCCGTGCCGCCCTCCTCCTTTGGAGGGACCCCCGTCGTCCCGCGCCTGCGCCCCCAGGCCCAGGCCCAGCCGCGGCCCCAGCCGGACGCCCAGGTGGACGGCCTTCAAGGGTTCACCCGCTTCCCGCGCCCCCGGGGCGTGGGGGCGGCCGCCAGGCCCCTGCTCCAGATCACCCTCCCGATCACCAGCTTCCTCTCCCAGGCGGAGGACGAAACACCTGCCCCCATCGCCCTGCGCGCCATCGACATCACCCTCATCCAGCGGGGGCAGACGATCAACGTGACGGTGTAGGAAGCCTCCCCCCCCTTACCGGAACGCCGTGATCAGGACTCCTCCCGCCACAACTGCGAGGGCGGCCAGGGCCACCGGCCAGGTGATGCGCTCGAGCCCGCCCAGGAAGAAGTAGCTGAGCGCCACCACCCAGAGCGGGACCAAGCGGCTGAGGGGAAGGACGATGGCCACATCCGCGAAGGTGAGCGCCGTCCAGAACATGCTGGCGGCGGCGGCCGTGGAGAGGGCAGCCAGGAGGAACCAGCGCATCGCCCGCCCGTCCGCCCGGACCTTTCCGCCCCCGGGGAGGAGGGGCCTCCCCGCAAGGAGGATGAGGGTCCCCCCCAGGAAGGCGAAGCCCAGCCCCACGAAGGGGGTCTTCTGGTGGGCGAAGGCCGCCTTGGCGAAGATGGGCACGAGGGCGTAGAGGACCGAGGAGACGATCGGATAGACGAGGCCGCCCCGGGACCCCCGCGCCCGCCCCCGCGCCTCCCCTTCCTCCCCCAGGGAGAGGAGGGCCACCCCGGCCACGATGGCGAACGTCCCCGCCCAGACCGCGAGGCCCGGCCGCTCCCCGAGGAAGGCAAAGGCGAAGAGAACCGCCCAGATGGGGGTGGCAGACTGGACCGGGGTCGCCCGGCTTACCCCCATCCGCTCGATCCCGGCGTAGAAGGTGATTTGGCCGATCCCCTGGCCCAGGTACCCGGCCGCCATGAACCAAAGAAGGGGGGTGAGAGAGGAGGCCTGGAGGGTCCCGCGCGCCCAGGCGGCGGCGATCCCGAAGGCGGAGACCAAGACGTTGATCGTGAGGACGCCCGCGAGGGGCGTCCCGCTCCGGATGCCCTGCCGCAGGCAGATCAGCGTGACCGCGTAGGCCATCGAGGTCAGGATGGGCAGGATGACGCCCCACCCCATGTGCGGAACCGTCCCCGTCATCGGGCGGACTATACCCCTCGGTCGCGCGCGGAGCGAGGCGGAGCCCCCCTCACCGGAACGCCGTGATCAGGACCCCACCCGCCACAACCGCGAGGGCGGCCAGGGCCACGGGCCAGGTGATGCGCTCAAGGTCTCCCAGGAAGAAGTAGCTCAAAAGGACCACCCAGAGCGGCGTCAGGCGGCTCAGCGGGAGGATGATCGTCACCTCCCCCATCAGGACGGCAGTCCACATGAAGGAGGATGCCACAAGGTTGAAGGCCGCCGCGGCGGCGAAGCTGCCCATCGCCCGCCCGTCCGCCCCGATCCTCCCCCCGCCGGGGAGGAAGGGCCTTCCCGCCAGGAGGGTCAGGGTGCCCGCCCCGAAGGCCACCCCCATCCCCACAAAGGCGTCCGGGTGGAGGGCGAAGCCGAACTTGGCGAGGACGGGGATGAGGGCCAGGACCACCGAGGCCGCGAACGGGAAGACCAGGGCGCCCCGGAACCAGCTTCGGAAGTCCCCCGTGCCCTTCTCCCGTGCCAGGGAGAGGAGGGCGACGCCCCCCACGATTGAGAGCGTGCCGGCGAGGACAGGGGGGCCCGGCCGCTCCCCCAGGAACGCGGCGGCGAAGATCACCCCCCAGAGGGGGGCGGCGGCCGCGACGGGGGTGGAGCGGCTTACCCCCATGCGCTCGATCCCGATGAAGGCGCAAAGGTTTCCCACCCCCATCCCCAGGGAGCCCGTCAGGACGAACCAGCCGAGGGCCCCCCAAGAGGCGGCCTGGAGGGTGCCCCGGAGGCCGGAGAGGGCGAGGCCGAAGAGGGCGTTGAGGGTGCAGATGAGGAGGAGGGCCGTCAGGGAGGTGCCGCTGCGGATCCCCTGACGGAGGCAAATCAGGGTGACGGCGTAGGTGAGGGAGGAGGCGATCGCATAAATCTCCCCCACCCCGATGGATTGGATGAAGCCGGCCATCCGGGCACTATACAGGGGGGGAAACCTCCCCGGCGAGAGGTGGGTCATGAAGGAGAAAGCGCTATCGCCCCCCGACCTTGAGGCCATGAGGCGCCGCCCCAGGCTTTTCCTCACCACCTACGGAGAGGGGGGCCGGTCGGGAACCGTGCCCGTCTTCTTCCTCGCGCACGGGGGCAAGCTCTACTTCACGACGAAGAAGGCCACCCTAAAGGCCCGGCGCATCCGAAAAAACCCCAGAGTCACGGTGCGCTTCGGTTCCCGCGAGGCGGAGCCTTACGCGGGCCGAGCCTTCTGGGTCGAGGACCTAGCGCTCTACGACTTCATCCTCGATTCGTACCGCAAGAAATACTGGTTCCTCACGCCCCTCTTCCACCGGATGCTGCGCCGACGCAAGGAGCGCGGCGAGAGCACGGCGGTGGAGATCCGCTTCGGGGGTGGGTGAGGGTCCCCCTACCTCCCCTCCTCCGCCACTGTCTTGATGATCTCGAGCACCCAGTCGCGTCCCCTGATCAGGGAGCGCCAGTCCATCCGCTCGCGCGTGGTGTGGATGGCGTGGAGGTTGGCGACGCCGAGGAGGAGGGGCTGGATCGCATCTCCTCGGGCGTTTTTCTTGTTGGCGTAGATGTTCGACTCGGCTCCCGCGTGGATCGAGACGGGGCGGATCTCCCCGGCGCCCAGCCGGACCCCGGCCCGCTGCACCCAGCCCAAGAGGGGGGAGTCCGGCTTCGCCTGCCAGGGGGGAAGCAAGGGCTTGATCGTGAGCTCGACCCGGAAATCCTTCTGGAGGGCCCGGTACTTTTTCTCGGCGGCGGAGACGGCCGCCCGAATCCTCGCCAGGAGGCTCTTCTCCTCCTCGGGGTCCGTGCTCCGGAGGAAGTAGGTGATCTTCGCCTCGGGGGCGATGGCGTTCTTGGCCGTCCCCCCCTCGATGAGCCCCGCGTTGATGGAGGCGACCACCCCCCGCGCGCCCCGCTTCACGACCCCTTGCGGGATCTGCTGATCGATCTCGCTCAGCACTTTGATTGCGTTCACGTTGTCCGGCCGGTGGATGTCCACCCCCGAGTGCCCCCCCCGCGCCCCGTGGGGTCGGACGGTGACCTCGGTGGCGCCCGCCAGCTCCCACACCACCTCGAAGAGCTTCTCCCCGTCGAGGACGAGGGCGTAGCGCGCCTGAAACTCCCCCGTCTCGAGGGCGACCGCCCCCTTGAGGGTGGTCTCCTCCTCCACCGTGAAGGCCATCTCGATGGGGCCGTGGGGAAGAGGAGTCCGCTGGGCGGGGTGCTTCCCGACGAGGCGGGCGGCACCGTCCAGGATGACCGCCACCCCCGCCTTGTCGTCCGCCCCGAGCGTCGTCGTCCCGTCCGTGGCGACCCACTCGACGCCATCGATCGCGATCAGGCGGGGCCGCACGGGCCGCAGGGGGTTCTTCCTGTCCCCCGGCACCATGTCCATGTGGGCGGCAAGGAGGAGCGCCGGGGCGCGCTCGTGGCCCGGCCGGGGAGGAATCTTTGCCACCACGTTTCCGGCCGCGTCCCGCGCCACC
>CAYMWZ010000200.1:0-5870 GCA_964394385.1 uncultured Nitrospinaceae bacterium
CAAGGGCACCCTGCCCGAGAACCACCCCCTCGCGATGGGCACCTTCCGGGGCGCCGCCGCCGAGCGCGAGATCCTCGACAAGGCGGACCTCCTCGTCCTCGCGGGCTTCGACGCGGTTGAGCTCTTCGCCCCCGGGCACTGGAACTACCCCCAGCCGGTCGTGATGCTCGACGAGGTGCCCCACCTGGAGGACCTCATCCGTCCCCGCGTGGAGGTGGTGGCTGACCTCGGAGACAGCCTCAAGGCCCTGGCCGGGGCAGTCCGCCCCTGCCGGGGCTGGAACACCGAGGACCTGGACTCTTTCCGCAAGATGCGGCGGGCCGCTCTCTACCCCAAAGGGGAAGG
This sequence comes from uncultured Nitrospinaceae bacterium, assembly GCA_964394385.1. GTDB lineage: Bacteria > UBA8248 > UBA8248 > UBA8248 > UBA8248 > CAYMWZ01. Next base: position 346 of record CAYMWZ010000200.1, read on the forward strand.
CCTCATGCCGGGCGCCGTCATCCGCATCGCCCGCGAGCAGCTCCCCGACGGGGGGATCATGACGGCCGACGCGGGCAGCCACAAGGTGTTGGCGGGGGACGTCTGGGAGGCCCGCCGCCCACGGAGCTACCTCACCTCGAGCGGACTCGGCTCGATGGCCGTGGCCCTGCCGGCCGCGATGGCGGCGAAGCTGGTCGAGCCGGCCGCGCCTGTCCTTTGCATGACGGGGGACGGGGGCTTCCTCATGCGCCTGGGGGACCTCGAGGTGGCCGTCCGCGAGGGGACTCCGCTGGTCATTCTCGTCTTCAACGACGGCTGGCTGAACCTCATCAAGATCAAACAAGACGAGCGATCCTTCTCGCGGCGGGGAACCCGCTTCGCCGACTCCGACTACGCCGCCGTGGCCCGCGGGCTGGGCTTCGAGGCCGCGCGCGTCAGGACCGAGGAGGAGCTGCGGGGGGTCCTGGGGCGCGCGTTCGCCTCGGGGCGGCCCTGGATCGTCGACGCCGTCATCAACCCCGACGGCTATCTCGCGTCGCCGGGCGTGCGCCCCGAGTAGCCGAAAAAAGCCCCTTGACAGGGGGCGGGCAACGCGCGCACCTTGAGGCATCTCATCCGGACTTTTATTGGGTCACCCGCCGGCAGGAGGCCGCTTGGCCGCCTACGGGGCAAAGGGCTTGGTGGCGCGTGCGGGGGGGGGAGTCGGACGTTCGAAGGGCCTGCTCGGGAGGATGGAACGTGCCTGAAGGAACGGTAAAGTGGTTCAGCGACAAAAAAGGGTATGGATTCATCTCTCAGGAGAACGGAAACGACATCTTCGTCCACTTCTCGGCAATTGAAGGAGAAGGCTTCAAATCGCTGAAAGAGGGCGAGCGGGTCCGCTTCGAAATTGTCCAAGGCCCCAAAGGGCTTCAGGCCTCGAACGTGGCCAGAATCCAGCCTACCGCCTAGCGGGAGGCGCCTGCCCCGGCTCGGGCACTCCGGCCGGAGGAGAGATGCGCTCTCCGGGACGCAAGGCCGCCTCGGCCGCCCGCTCCCCGCTGCGCACCGCCCCCTCCACCGTGGCGGGCAGGCCCGTCGCCGTCCAATCCCCGGCCAGAAAGAGCCCGGCCAGGGGGGTTTCAGCCCCCGGGCGCCAGGGCTGCTCCTCCGCCCCATTGGCCCAGGTGGCCGCCCTCTCCCGCACCACGACCACGCGGCTCACTCGGCTTCCCGGAAAAACCCGCGCCGAGGTCTCCCGGGCGGATGCGGCGCGCGCCGCCCGGGAGCCTGAGGCGATCGAGTCCTCCCCCCCCGCCAGCAGGGCGACCAGCCGACTCCCCTCCCCCGGGGGAGCGGCGGGGCGGAAGAGCCACTGCCAGGGCGCCCCCATCAGCGCCTCGTACGCGGGTCCGGCGGACGGACGGTCCAGCCAAAGATAGGCGCTCGCGATGGGGCTCGGCCTCAGGCGCCCAACCTCCCGCCAGGGACTCTCCTGGCGCAGGTCCTCGGGCAAAAGGGCGAGGAGGGCAGGGGGCGGCACCGCCGAGATGGCGGCGGCCGCCTCGAATGTCTCCCCCCCGGAGAGAACCACCCCCCGGACCCGGCCGCCCTCGAGCGCGATCCGGTGCACGGAGGTCGCGCGCAGCACCTCACCCCCCAGATCCCGGATCCGGCCCGCGGCCCGCTCCGCCCAGAAGAGGCTCAGGGGAAGCAGGGGAGTGCCCAGGGCGGCGCCCCTCGGCCCGGCGCCGAAGGCCTCCCGTATCACCTGCGCGAAGAGCGCCGCGCTTCCCCGATCGGCCGGCAGGTTGAGAACCGCCCGGGCGAACGGCTCCCAGAACCAGGCGCGGGCGTCCTCGTTTTGGCCCAGGCGGTCGAGCATCCCGGCGACGGCGCCCTTCTCCTCCTCGCCGGAGGAGAGGATCCGCAACAACCCCCGGGCGATCCCCAGGCGGGCCCGAAGGCGGGGGCCGCGCCAGCGCAGCAGGGCGGCGAGCGATGCCAGGGAGCCCCCGCGCGGAGAGAAGGCCAGCTGCTCTTGGCGAAACCCCTCCGGAGCGTCTGGGTTCGCCAGCCGGTAGGTGAGGTCGAGGGCGGGGGTGAACTCGATGAAGGGCGTCGCCCCGATGCGGTCCAGGAACGAGCGCAGGGCGGGATTCGCCGCCATGAAAAGGTGCGGCCCCCGGTCGAGCTCCAGGCCGGATTCCCGGTGACGGAAGCTCGACGCCCGGCCCCCGAGATAGAGGCTGGCCTCGAGGACCCGCACCCGCACTCCCGCCTCGGCCAGCCGCAGGGCCGCCGACATCCCGGCGAAGCCGGCCCCGATCACGGCCACGGGCGCCCTGCCCGGCCCGACGCTCCCGCTCACGCTTCCAAAAAGCAGCGCGCCGCCTCGCGCAGCTTCTGCCACACGGACAGCGAGGGGCGCCGATCGCCGGGGAAAAAGCCCGAAGCCTCCATCTCCTCGAGGAGGCGCCGGTAGATCCGCCCCATGAGGCGGGCGGCGAAGAGCCGCCGCTCGCTCCCCCTGGGAAGGATCGCGTCCCCCTCCTCGTAGAAGCGCCGCGCGCGGTCGGCCTCGAAGCGCAGGAGAGCCACGATCCGTTCGCTGTACTCTCCCCGCCGGAAGGCCTCCTCGGACACGCCGAAACGCTCCATGTCCTCGAGCGGCAGGTAGAGCCTCCCGGCGCGCGCGTCCGCCCGCACGTCGCGAAGGATGTTCGTCAACTGCAGGGCAACCCCCAGCGCGTGGGCGTACCGCTCGGCCGCAGGGGTGCGGACGCCGAAGACGTTCAGGCAGGCGAGCCCCACCGCGGAGGCCACCTTCTCGCAGTAGAGGCGGAGGTCCTCGAAGGTGGGGAACCGCCTGCGCTCGACATCCATCTCCACGCCCTCGCACACCTCGCGCAAGTGGCGCGAGAAGGAACCGTAAGCAGCGGCCGCCCACGCCAACTCGCGCAAGATGGGATGATCGTGCTCCCCCGCGTCGAGGCGCCCCACCGCCTCCTTCCATATCCCCAGGCGGCGCCGCTTCTCTTCGGGCTCCCCCGGCGAGTCGGCGGTGTCGTCCACCACGCGGCAGAAGGCGTAGATCGCGTAGAGCGCCCGGCGGCGGTCCCGCGGAAGGGTGAAGAAGGCCAGATAGAAGTTCGACCGGCTTTGGTGCACGATCCAGCGGCAGAACCTCCGATCCGCCCGCTCCTCCACCGCGGGCCCCACCCGCCGCTCCAGCTGGCGGAGGGGGAGCACCGCGGCCAGAAGGCATGCCGCCTTGTCCCGCCGCCTGAGGCGGGGGGGAGCCCGCAATACGTCGTAGCCCGCGCGCTCGACCGCCTCCAGCGCCGCCGCGCCCCCCCGCCAGGTCGCCCGGAGCTCGCGCCCGAGGGCGCCTCCCGTGCGGCGGAGCAGAGGCAGCCCCTCCGCGAGCAGCCCTCGCGTCCGCCGCACCTGGAAAGCCAACAGGGCCCGGAGAGAGGGGCCCGCCCCATCCCCGCCCAACTCCTCCTCCGAGACCCCGAAGGCCCGCAGTTCCTCCTGGGGCAAGTAGACCGTTCCGCGCTGAAAGTCGGCCTTCACGTCCTGAAGGTGGTTCGCGATCTGGAGGGCGGAGCAGATGGCGTCGGAGGCCCATTGCGCCGCCTCATCGCGCACCCCATGGAGCAGGAGCACGATGCGCCCGATCGGGTTGGCCGAGAGGCGGCAGTAGCCCAGCAGGGAGGCGTAGTCGGGATACCGGACGACCTCCACGTCCCGCCGGAAGGCCGCGAGCAGGTCGCGGAAGGGCTCAAGCGGCAGGCGGTTCGCCCGGAGAGTGTGGCCCAAGGCGATGAAGACCGGGCCCTCGCCCCTTCCCTCCCCCGCGGCCTCCAGGCGCCGCCCCCATTCCTCCAACCGCGCCATGCGCTCCGAGCGGGAGCCTGGCCCGTCGGCGATGTCGTCCGCCCCGCGCGCGAAGGCGTAAACGGCCGCCACATGGGGGCGCACCCGCGCGGGAAGGAGCCGGGAGGCCACGGGAAAATTCTCGTAGTGGGCGGCGGCCATCGCGGCGCACGCGCGATAGGCCGCCTGCAGGTCGCCCGAGAACATCTCTCCAGTGGGGGCGGGTTCCCGCTTCCCGGCCGGGGCCTCCTCCCGGAGGCGGGCGATCAGGGGCGCATCCGCGGGCAAGAATTCGAACTCCCCGAGCCGGTGCAGGGGCACCCACGCGTGGCGCGCCACCCCATGGTTCTTCCCCTCCCCCGACCGCCAGCGGCAATCGTAGAAACGCAAATGGACCGTGCGGTCCGGATAGCGGTGGCGGGTCTCCCAGCAGAGAGCCCCCACCTCGACCTGGACGTCGAGCTCCTCGCGGAGCTCGCGGGCGAGGGCCTCTTCGGGCACCTCGCCGGACTCGATCTTGCCCCCGGGGAACTCCCAGAGGCCGGGCAGGTGCCCCCCGCGCGGGCGCTGGCAGATGAGGATGCGCCCATCGCGCCGGACGACTCCTGCGACGACTTCAAGAGGCTCGGACTCGGCGTTCATCGCGTGTCTCGATATCGGACAGGGACTCCTTCCGGGCGGGGGAGCCGGGCCGGCGCCACTTGACCCCGCCCAGGTCTTCACCCGGCTCAGTTCCGGAGGGGCGTCAGCAGGCTCACGTACACGGCCGGCTCGGCCACCCGGAGCGCCTCCTCCAGATCCTCCCCGCTCTCAAAGCGCCCGCGCTGGATGGTGAGGCCGGGGAACCGAAGGCTCAAGCTCTCCGCATCGAAGGGCCAAGGACCCACCTCGAGGGTGTCCCCCCCGGCAGAGCGGACCCTCAGGCCGCTTCCCGCCAAAGGATGCGTCCGGCCCTCGGGGGGCATGATCTCGGGCGCGCGGCAGGCCAGCAGGGAGAGCGTGTCGCAGGCGCGCAACAAAAACGCGGCCTTCTCCTTGCAAGCGTTTTCTTCCCCCGACATGCAGCGGACGAGCGCCGCTTGGCGCTCGTGCTCGGCGCGCACGAACTTTTGGAGGAAGCCCAGCTCCTCCGGCGGCGCACCCGAAAGACCGGCCTCCGCCAGGGTGCAGAAGTGAACGCTCACCATGTAGCCGGCGAACGGCCGGTGCGCCTCGCAGAAGGCGACCCCCTCCGTCCAGATCTCCGTGGCCTCCTCTGCGGTGGTCCCGAAGAAGCTGAACGGAAGATTCGTGGCGGGGTCCAGCCGGGGGGAAGCGTCGTGGCGGCACCATCCAACGTCGTGGTTGTCCACCGCGAAATAGAAGGCTTTCCGCGAACCGCCCGGCAGAGGAGGAAGAGCGTTTCCTCCCACCCAGCGGCGCGCGAGGGTTCCCGCGGCACGTGCGTGGTCGTGCTGGGTGATGAGCCGAACCTCCCCTTTCACGGGCCGGACGATCATGCTGGATCCCCCCGATCCTGCCCCATGTATCATTGGTGAAACCGCTCGCCGAAGCGAGCGGCTCGGGCCGGGCCGTGAGGTAGGCGTGCAGTCCGAAGCGCACTCCCACTTGCGCGAATGCGCTGAATGTATCAAGCCCTTTCCGTTGGGACAAGGGCGACGCCG
>CAYMWZ010000201.1:0-5848 GCA_964394385.1 uncultured Nitrospinaceae bacterium
GCCTTCGTCTCCTTGGCCGCCTTCTTGAGGGCGGGGCCGAAGTGGCCGTCCCCCGCCATCTCGACGGTCACGGGGAAGTTGAGCCCGCTCGCGACGAACTTCTTGGCCTCGACGCGCTTTCCGCTCGCGAGCACGACGCCCCGCGCCTCGCCGCCCTTGACGATGATCCGCTTCACCTCGGACTTGGTGAATATCTGCCCCCCGCCCGCCTCGATGAGGCGCCCGAGGGCCAGGGCGAAGTTGGCCGACCCGCCCACGGGGAGGGCGAAGTTCTGGATGCGGGAGAAGATCCGGGGGAAGAAGATGCCCGTGGTGGGCGTGTTCTCCAGGGTGAAGGAGCCGAGGAAAAGCTTGAAGAGGACGCGCACGCGCTCGTCCTCGAAGTGCTGGTCCACCGCCTCGTACATGCTGAGCTTGGAGTAGCTCAAGAACTCGCGGCCCAGCGGGCCCGAGAGGCGCTCGGCCAGCTGCTCCGGCGGGAGGGGGGACGAGTACATGAAGGAGGTGATGATGTCGAGCATCCCCTCCGTGAACTTTTTGTGGAGTTCGCGGAAGGTGTTGGCGTCCTTTTTGCTGATGCGGGAGATGGATTTGACGCTCTTCTCCACGTCCTGGTGGACGGTGAAAGCCGTCCCGTCGCTGAAGACGCCCGCCTGCTGGACGGGGGGAAAGACGAGGCTGAAGCCGTGCTTGTGGAGCTCGAGGTCGTCGAGGATGGGGGAGCGGTCGAGGCCGACGTAGTAGTTCGAGTGGAGGTTGTGCCGGAAGCCGGGAAGGGTCACCTCCTCGGTGGAGCATCCCCCGCCGATGACCGCCGCACGCTCCATCACGGCCACCTTGTACCCCGCCTTCGCCATGTAGGCGGCGCAGACAAGTCCATTGTGCCCGCCCCCGATCACGATTCCGTCGAATGCGTCCGCCATTTTCTCCACCTCCGCTGACCCCCGCCCGCCCGGCGGCCCACTCAGGGGCTCGGGAATTTTTTCTGATTGGGGGCTACTCTGCCCGATTTTTGCCCGCTCCACAACTGGCCGGGGCGGCCCGCCCTCGGGCGGGTTTTTCGCCGAGGCGGGAGGGAGGGCACGGGACTCCCTCTTTCCACCCTCAGGGCAGGACCGCCGTCGCGTCGATCTCGACCAGCATCTCCGGCGAGGCCAGGCCGTCCACGATGAGCCCCGTGCTGGCGGGGGCGTGGGGGCCGAAGTATTCGGCCAGGACCTCGTAGACCGGGGCGCGGAAGGCGCGGTCGGTGATGTAGTTGACGATCTTCACCACGCAGGAGAGGTCTCCTCCCGCCTCCTGGAGGAGCTGCTTGATGTTCTGGCAGGCCTGGCGCGCCTGGGCGGCGGGGTCGCCCGGGGCGGCCGGGGAGCCGTCCAGCCCCCGGCCCGTCTGGCCGGCCAGGTAGAGGGTCTTCCCCGCGAGGACCGCCCGGGAGTAGCGCCCCGGGGCGGCGGTGGCCGGGGTGGTGCGGAAGCGTTGATGAGCCATGGGTTCGGTCCTCCTGAAAAGATGAGTCGCCTTCGCGCTTAAGGCGAGGCGCCGCCGCGGCCGGGTTTCCGCAGGCGCGTGGGAGATGTTACTTCTATAGCACATGGAGGGGAGCGGAGTTCGTCCCGGCGCGGCCTCCGCGGCGGGAGCCGAAGGAGGGAGGGACATGGCGAAGCGCCCTCAAGGGCTCGTCCTGGTGCACACGGGCGAGGGGAAGGGCAAGTCCACCTCGGCCTTCGGCCTGGCGCTCCGGGCCGTGGGCCAGGGCCTCAGGGTGTTTCTCATCCAGTTCATCAAGGGAACCTGGAAGACGGGGGAGGCGGCCGCCGCCCGGCGCCTGGCGCCCGAGCTGGAGATCCGGGTGGGGCTGGGCGACGGCTTCACTTGGATCACCCAAAACCCCGATCAGGACCGGCTGACCTCCCGGGAAATCTGGAAGATCGCCCGGGAGGCCGTTTTCTCGAAAAAATACAACATGGTGATCATGGACGAGATCAACGTCGCCATGAGCCTGGGCCACCTCGACCCCGAGGAGGTGATCGCCGCCCTCAGGGAGCGGGACCCGGCCCTGCACGTCGTTCTCACCGGACGGGGCGCGCCCCAGGCCCTCATCGACTATGCCGACCTCGTCTCCGAGGTGCGCAGCATCAAGCATCCCTACGACCGGGGCATCAAGGCCCAGATGGGGATCGAGTTCTGAGGGGAGGGAGATGCGCGCTAAGGCCGTGATGGGGGCCTCGGGGTGGGGAAGAGCGCCCTCTGCCGCCGGGGTGCGTGAGGAAACGCTCCCATCCTCTGGCGGTGGGATTTTTTTCATCTCTCCTTAGCTCTTGTCGCATTTCGTCAAAACCTCCCTTGCCAGCTCGGGGGGATTGCGGAGCTGGCTCCCGGCGCCGCCTTCCGTGCTATGATGGTCGCCCCTTGGGAGCCTTGGGATGGGGGGGCGGTGAGTGATCGCGACGCTCAGAAAATCCTTGGGGCGGGCTTCGTTTCTGGCCGGTGCGGGTCTCTTGTTGTATCAAATTTACCTGTGGCGCCAGAACGGGAAGTGGACGAGCTACTCGCTCGTCGTTGTCTTGGAGTCGTTCGTCCATTCTTGGGGATACGTCATGACGTATATCCCCTTCTCATCCCCGGAGGGGATCGAGATGGTCTTCCTCTTTAAAGCCTCCCATATGCCTGTCCTCCTCTTTCGCTTTTTCGACACGGTGCCTCTTTCGGGTTTTTTGATGGTCTTGGGGTATTTTTTGGTCCGGTGGGAGAAATACCTCGGGTAGCCGCGCCCGGGCCGCCCTCTCCGGCTGGAACCCTCTGAAAATTGAAGACAAAGCTCTGCCGGCGATTTCCTTGACCCGGCCGGCCGGCTCCCCTATACTGGCATCAGACGCGAATGTTCAGTTCTAGAGGAGGGTCGTCATGGCAAGGGGCGTGATGACATCTTCCGGGAAGAGAGCACGGCGGAGGGTCCTGACGACGCCCTCCGGACGCAAGAGGGTGTTGAAAAAGCCGGTGACGGCCCCCTGATGCGCGCCGCGCTGGCCGCGTCGGGGGTTGTCGAGAAGCCGGCGCTCCGATTCCGGCCGCCTCGCCGTTAGCGTGGGAGGGGCGCGCCGACCCGAGATGGGCGGATAACCGCCCAGGAAGGTCGAAGGGCAAAAGCCCCGGCCTGAATGAGACCCAAAAAACAAGCGGCGCCGCGAGGCGCCGCTTGTTTTTTAAGGGGAAGATCCCGCCCCTCGCCTACCTGTCCTCGCCCGGGATCATCCCTTCTCCGGCGGGCGCCCCCGGTTCATCTCGTCGGGCTCCTCGGCGAACTCCATCCGGCTCTTGATGGCGTCGATGGTGAGCAGCTCCCGGTCCTTGGCCAGGTCGGAATTGTAAACGGGGTGGAACACCTCGAGCACCATCCCGGGCTCGTCGCTGAGGAGCCTCAGGGTGTGCATCTGGCCCTTCTTCACGTGCACCACGTCGCCGGGGCCGAGGCGCCGGGTCTCCTTCTCCAGCGTGAATTCCCATTCGCCGGCCTGGATGTAGAAGAACTCCTCGTGGTCGGGGTGGTTGTGCAGCTTGGACGGCGTGCCTCCCGGCTCGGTGATGAGGTGCTGCATCTGGATGTTGTCCCCGAAGATCCGCCGGTGGACCACGCCGGGGCGGTCGTGAGTGACGGGGAGCATGTCCCAATTGTAGAAGCTCATCGAGATTCCCTCTCCTGGATGAAAGGGCACGACGCCGTGAAGACCCAATCCCTCGCTGCATCTTAGCCCTGGCGGAGGGGGAAAGAAAAGACGAGAGCGGCAAGGCGCCTCAGGCAAAGAGGAAGGCCCCGTAGCCGACGACCCGGCGGGAGGGCCCCGCCGTGTCGCCCGAGGTCCGCAGGTCCAGGGTCTGGCCCCGGAGGCCCCTCCTCCGGGCCGCCGCCATGAGCCCTTTGACGGCGATGTGGCCGCAGGCCTGCTCGGGGCTGATCGCCTCGGGCCGGAAGCCCTCGATGGCGCGCGAGGTGAGGCCGTCGATCTTCCGCGCGCCCTCCTGGCTGCGGTAGTGGCTCAGGTCGGAGCTGACGACGACGAGTGTCGTGCTCTCCCACAGGGCCTCGATCACCGCCTCAACCTCGTGGGGCTCGGCTTCCCCCACCAGGAGAGGGACCAATCCAAATTCCCCCAGGGTCTCTTGAAGGAAGGGCAGGTGGACCTCGATCGAGTGCTCCCGCTCGAAGGCTTCCTCCAGGAGCCGGACCCGTGGGAGGGAGAGGGCCGCCTCCACCCCCGCTTGGTCCACGGGCACCTCCCCCAGCGGGGTGGCGAAGGCCTCCGCCCCGCTCGCCGCGAGGCCCTCGAAGGCGAGAAAATGGGCGGGCCCCAGCAGGACCACGCGGCGGGCCCGCCCCCGCGCGCCGCGCAGCCGGGCGTAGGCCGACCCGGCCACCGGCCCCGAGTAGGCGTAGCCGGCGTGGGGGGCGATGATCGCCCGGGCCTCCGCGGGAGGACCCGTGGCCGCGTCCAGATACGCCCTGACCGCCCTTCCCAGCTCCCCGGGCTCCCGGGGGTAGAAGAAGCCCGCCGCGGCGGGCGTTCTCACTTGGCGCACGTTTGATCCCCCCGGGGAGGAATCGTAGCATTCCTTGGAGGGTTCGCGCCCTCCCGGGCGCGGGGCGCGTGGTGGAAGCCCCGCCGCTTCGGCCGCCCAGGGGAAAGCCGATGTCCGCTCGTCCCGGCTCCACGCAGGCCGCCGCGATCTCGGGGGCCCCCGCGCGCTTCTGGCACCCGCTCGAGGACGGCCGCATTCAGTGCGACCTCTGCCCGCGCTATTGCCGGCTCCACGAGGGCCAGCGGGGCATGTGCTTCGTCCGCGGGCGCCAGGCGGGCCGGATGGTCCTCACCACCTACGGGCGCTCGAGCGGCTTCTGCGCGGACCCCATCGAGAAAAAGCCCCTCAACCACTTCTTCCCAGGGACGGCGGTTCTCTCCTTCGGGACGGCCGGCTGCAACCTCGCCTGCAAGTTCTGCCAGAACTGGGACATCAGCAAGTCGCGCGAGATGGACACCCTCGCCCAGGCGGCCACGCCGGCGGCCATCGCCGAGACGGCCAAGCGCACGGGGTGCCGGAGCGTCGCCTTCACCTACAACGATCCCGTCATCTTCCACGAGTACGCCGTCGAGGTCGCCCAGGCGTGCCGGGAGCGGGGGCTCCGCTCCGTCGCCGTGACGGCGGGCTACGTCTGCCCCGAGCCGCGGGCGGAGTTCTACCGGTTGATGGACGCCGCGAACGTCGACCTCAAGGCGTTCACCGAGCGGTTCTACCACCACATCACCGGCGGCCACCTCCAGCCCGTTCTGGACACCCTCGTCTACCTCAAGCGCGAGACCCGGGTGTGGTTCGAGATCACCACCCTCCTCATCCCGGGCGAGAACGACTCGGATCGGGAGCTGGATGAGCTGACCGCGTGGGTGATGGATCAGCTCGGCCCCGATGTCCCCCTCCACTTCACGGCCTTTCACCCCGACTGGAAGATGCTCGACAAGCCCCATACCCCGCCCTCCACCCTGACCCGGGCGCGGGAGATCGCCCGCAAGAACGGCATCCGCTACGCCTACACGGGAAACGTCCACGACGAGGCGGGGGGAAGCACCTATTGCCCCTCGTGCGGGGAGAAGGTGATCGGCCGCGATTGGTACCTCATCACGCGGTGGCGCCTCACCGGGGAGGGCCGCTGCGAAGGTTGCGGCGAGCCCATTCCCGGCTTCTTCGAGGGCCCCCCGGGGGACTGGGGTCCCCGGCGGCTGCCCGTCCGCATGGCGGCCCTTTGAGGGTCCCGAGGTCCGGGTGGGGAAAGACGCTCTGGCGCGCGGATCCGCGC
>CAYMWZ010000202.1:0-5796 GCA_964394385.1 uncultured Nitrospinaceae bacterium
GCCACGTAGAGGGTCGCCTCGTCCCAGGGCGCGAGGGCCAAGTCCACCACCACGTAGGTGGAGCGCGAAGGGCTCCTGCGCCAGATCGCCTCCCTGGACGACAGCTTGGCCCTGGGGGAGATCTCGCCGGAGGAGCACCGCCGCGAGAGAGCGCCCCGCCTCGCCCGCCTCCGCGGCCTCTCCGCCGAGTGACGGAGATGCTTGAGGCCGTGGGTGTCGCGCGCCGCTTCGGCTGGCGCTGGGCGCTCAAGGGAGTGGACCTGGCCGTCTCCCGCGGGCGGCCCCTGGCCCTCCTGGGCCCGAACGGCTCCGGGAAGTCCACCCTCCTCAAGACCCTCGCGGGGCTCCTGCGCCCCACCCGGGGGGAGGTGCGCCTGGACGGCCAGCCCCTGGCCGCCTGGGGCCGCGGCCGGGTCGGCCTGGTGGGCCATGAACCGCTCCTCTATCCCTCGCTCACGGTCCGGGAGAATCTGCGCTTCTTCGGCAAGATCCATGGGCTTCCGCGCGCGCGGCGGGAGGAGCGGCTGGGGGAGCTCGCCGAGGCCCTCGGCCTGGACGGGCGGCTGGATGAGCCGGTGCGGGCGCTCAGCCAGGGGCTGCGCCAGCGGGCCGCCCTGGCGCGGGCCCTCCTTCACGACCCCGAGCTGGTCCTCATGGACGAGCCGTTCTCCGGGCTGGACCCGGAGGCGGCGGACCGGCTGGAGGGGATGGTGCGCGCCCTGTGCGCGGAGGGGAGGGGCCGGATCGTCGTCTTTGCCACCCACGACGTGGCGCGGGCCCGCAGCCTTGCCCGGGAGGGGATCCTGCTGGCGGAGGGGAGGGTGGCCCTGCGGGCTCCGGCGGAGGATCTGGCCGCCGGGGCCTTCGCCCGGGCCCTGCGGGAGGCGCCCGCCGGGGAGGGGCGCGCGGGTTGAGGCTCTTCTTCTCGGTCGTCTGGGCCGTCGCGGAGAAGGACCTGCGCGCCGAGTGGAGGGCGCGCGAGAGCCTGGCCCTCATGCTCGTATTCGCGCTCCTCGTCTTGACCCTCTTCAGCTTCGCCTTCGGCCCGGGCGGGGGAGGGCGGGGGGAGGAGGCCGGCGCCGTCCAGGCGGGCATCCTCTGGGTGGCGTTCCTGTTCGCCTCGGTCATCGGCCTCTCCCGCTCGATGAGCATGGAGCGCGAGAGCGAGGGGTTCGCCGCCATGCGCCTGAGCCCGGCGGATCCCTCGGCGCTCTTCCTGGGCAAGATGATCGCGGCGCTGCTCCTCCTGGCGGTGATGGAGGCGGCGGGGTTTGCGGCCCTCGCGGTCCTCTACCGGGCGCCGGTCGCGGCGGCGGCGGGCCCCCTGGCGCTGGTGGCGGCCGCGGCGACGGTGGGCATCGCCTCGGTCGGGACGCTCTTCGCCGCCATGAGCGCCCAGACGCGCACCCGGGAGGTGCTCCTGCCCGTCTTGATGTTTCCCCTCCTGGTGCCGGTCCTGATCGCCGCGGTCAAGGGGACGGCGGCCTTTCTGGGGGGGAGGGGCTGGCCCGAGGCGGAAGATTGGGTGCGGCTCCTTGTTGTCTATGACGTGATATTCGTGGTAGCATCGGCCATGGCGTTTGAGTTCATTTTATCTGAGTGAAAACAATTGGTTACATGTTGAAATCTCAATTTTTAAATTAAGTTCAGATCCGACGTCCTGGGGTTTTGGCCCAGAGGTGGGCATGAGGCCCCCGGGCGATGGGAGGAGATGCCTTGGTTGTATCCGCGGCAATCGCTCTGGCCGCCTTCGTGGCCCTCGGAGGGTTTCTCTGGCACCGGGAGAGGGGGGCCGACCGGTGGCTCGCCCTGGCCGCCGCGGGGGCGCTCGCCTTCTCGATGTATGCCAGTCTCTTCATCGCGGGGACGGACAGTCTCCAGGGCCCCCCGCAGCGGATCTTCTACGTCCACGTCCCATCGGCCTGGATCGCCTTTTTCGCGTTTTTTCTGGTCTTTCTCTTCTCCGTCCGCTACCTCCTCTGGCGGAGGGAGGAGGACGACATCCGCGCCCACGCCTGTGCCGAGGTGGGGGTGGTGTTCTGCACCCTGGTGCTCATCACGGGCCCCATCTGGGCGCGCCCGGTCTGGGGCGTGTGGTGGACCTGGGACGCCCGGCTCACCACCTCTCTCATCCTCTGGCTCATCTACGTGGGCTACCTCATGCTCCGGGCCTACATGGCGGACCCCGAGCAGCGGGCGCGGTTCGCCGCCGTCCTCGGGGTGCTGGGCTTCATCGATGTCCCCATCGTGCACATGTCCGTCGTCTGGTGGCGGACCCTCCACCCCGGTCCCGTCGTCACGCGCGCGGGGGGCATGAGCGAGCTGCCGGGCAGCATGCACGTGGCGCTTTGGACCTCCCTCCTGGCCTTCACCCTGGTCTTCTTCTACTTCGTGCGGCGGCGGGCGGAGCTCGAGCGGCTGCAGGCGCGGGCCGAGGCCGCCCGCGCGGCGCTGGAGGGGTGAGCGTGGGCTACGCCGCCGCCGCCTACCTCGTGGTCCTGGCCGCCATGGGGTACTATTGGTGGAGCCTCGCCTCGCGCCGCGCGCGGCTCTGGCGGGAGATGCCGCAGCCTCCGCCGGAGGGGGGGAGGGCGGCTCAGGCCCCATGGGAGGCCGCCTCGGGGGGGAGAAGCGGATGAGGGCAGGCGCCGGTCGGCTGGCGGGGAGGGCCGCTCCTCTCGCGGGGGCGTTGGGCCTTTGGCTCCTCGCCCTGGCCCCCCTCTCCCAGGGAGCCCCCCTGCCCGAGCCCAAGACCACCTTCGAGGAGGTGGCGGCGGCCGTCATGAGCCCGGCCTGCCCGGGGAAGCTCCTCCTGGACTGCCCGAGCGCCGAGGGGGCCCAGCTGCGCGAGCTCATCCGGCGCAAGATCGACGCCGGCGAGTCCAAGGAACAGATCGTCCGCTACTTCGTCGAGGTCTACGGCGTGGAGGTGCTGCCCAATCCTCCCCCCGAGGGCTTCTACCTGACGGCGTGGCTCCTCCCCTTTGCGGGCCTGGCGGCGGGCTTCGGCGTCGTGTTCGTCATGGTGCGCGCCTGGACCCGGCGGCCGAGGGAGGGGCAGGGGAGGGCCGGCCCCTCCCCGAAGGACGCCGGGAAGGCGGGCGAGGGCGAGGATCCCCTCGAGAAGCGCCTCCGCCGCGAGCTGAAGGAGTTCGAGGGCTAGGGGGAGCCCCCGCGGCGGGCAGGCCGAGGGAGAGGAGGAGAGGTGGGCTTTGAGGCGAAATCCATTCTCGCTGAAGGCGTGAACGGCCTCTCCGGGAGGAGGCGCCGCATGGCCTTCCGGCGCTGGCTGCTCGCCCTGGCGGCCCTTGCCCTGCTTCTTGCCCTGCTGGCCTGGGGCGGCGGGGCCCTCGCCCGGATCCGCTCCATCCTCATCCTCGGCGGAGGGGAGGCGGTCGCGCCCCGCACCTCCGAGGTGTTCCAGGGGATGGGCTTCCTGGCCCAGGCGCCGCGGGCCGGGGCGCCGGATTTCTTCCTCCCCACCCTGGAGGGCCAGAACCACACCCTGTCGCAGCACCGGGGGAAGGTGGTGCTCATCAACTTTTGGGCGACCTGGTGCCCCCCCTGCATCCGGGAGATGCCCTCGATGCAGCTCCTCTACGACAAGTTCCGCGCCCAGGGCTTCGAGATCGTCGCGATCTCCCTCGACCAGGGCAACCCGGACGGGGTGCGGGAGTTCGTCCAGAAGCTGAATCTCTCCTTTCCCATCGTCCTGGACGCGGCGAACGACGTGAAGCAGCTCTACCAGGTGCGGGGGCTCCCCACGTCCTACCTCGTCGACCGCCAGGGCCGCGTCGCGGCCTGGGGGATGGGCGCCCGGGAGTGGGACGGGCCGAAGGCGCACGCCCTGGTCGCCCACCTCCTGAGCGAGAAGGGATAGAGGGGGATCTCCATGGAGAAGGCGGACCGGCTCGCGCCGCCGGAGGCCCCCCCCGAGGAGCGGCGCGCCCAAAAGATCGCCTTGGCCTTCATCCTGGCCCCGCTTCTGGCGACCCTCCTGTGGGGGATCGGGGCGTGGTTCACCCGCGTCCCCGCGCCCCAGGAGGAGCTTCCCCCCGTCGCCCCCGGCCTCGCCGCCCCCGGCTTCACCTTCCCCGCCCTCGCGGGAGGGGCGGTCGCCCTCTCGGACCACAAGGGGAAGCTCGTCCTCGTGAACGTCTGGGCCACCTGGTGCCCGCCCTGCATCGAGGAGCTCCCCTCCCTCCAGCGCCTCTACGCCCGGATGAAGGGGCGGGGCGAGCCTTTTGAGATCCTGGCCGTGAGCATCGACGCCCTGGGCGCCGACGCCGTCCAGAAATTCGTGGACCGCTTCGGCCTCACCTTCCCCATCCTCCTCGACCCCCGGGGCCGGATCAAAAAGCTCTACCGCACCACGGGCGTCCCCGAGACCTTCGTCATCGGCCGGGACGGCCGCCTCGTCGAGAAGGTGATCGGAAGCCGCACCTGGGACAGCCCCGAGGCCGTCTCCTACATGGAGCAGATCCTGCGCGCGGCCCCCCCGGCCAAGGCGGGCTCCTGACCTCCTTCCGCCCTCATCCTCTCGCCTCGCCCGGCGCCTATGGTGCTGCGATTCTTTTCGTGGAGAGTGGTCGCTGCCAGGAGTGGGGTTTGCGTTGTCATCCTGAGCCCTTCGCTTTCGCTCAGGAAAGACGTCATTCTGAACGGAGCGAAGCGGAGTGAAGAATCTGCTTCTTGCTTTCAAAAGCGGATTCTTCGCGCCTTCGGCGCTCAGAATGACGGGAAAAGCACGGAAATTAGGACACCACCGGCTTTTCGTTTGGCTTGACAGAGGGCGGGGGAGGCTTCTAGGGTTGAGCCACCGAAGGGGTGTGCACGCATGGGCTTGACCCACGTCGAGATGACCATCGCGAATCCGCGCGATCCCCGAAAGGCGGCGAAGCTCACCTTCCCGGTGGACTCTGGAGCGGTCTATTCGGTGGTGCCGAAGGCCGTTCTGCGCAGGATGGGCGTCGCGCCGCATTCCAAGAGAACCTTCACGCTGGTGGATGGCTCCCAGATCACCCGGCGAGTGGGTGACGTCATCTTTAAGTTCAATGGCCAGCAGGGGGCCTCGCCGGTCATCTTCGGCGAGAAAGGGGACAGCACGCTCCTCGGCACCGTCTCCCTCGAGGCCCTCGGCTTCATCCTCGATCCCCTCCGCCGCGAACTCCGCCCCCTCCCGCTCATCCTGGGCGCCCAATTGCTCCGGGCGGAACCCCGGCGGCCGGTCCGGGCGTGACGCCGGCGGGGCCTTTTGTTTGGCCAAGGGGGACAGCCCCGAGGCCGTCTCCTTCATGGAGCAGATCCTGCGCGCGGGCGCCTCGGCCAAGACGGGCTCCTGAGGGCGTCAAGTTCAGTCCCACAATTGAGCTGAGAGGTCTCTCTCTAACCCTGATTCAAGGAAATCAGTTCGAACGCCGACCAAGCTTGAAGGTTCTTTCTCAAGTTCGAGACCTGGAACTTTCAACTTGGTGATGAAAGGGAAGTAGAGGGATACAAACAGGCCGATCAACGATGCAATTAATAGTAAAGTCAAATTTCCCGAATCGAAACGAGTGGGCGTCAAAAACTGCCCGCTCTGGTGAAATAGGTATATCGCGTAGGCTCCGGGAACAATCGCGGCCAGGGCTAAGAAAGCAGTGATCCATGCCGGGATAGATTTAGCATCTAATTGGGAAGTTCTTATCTCTCTTAGGTTGTTACGAGCTTTTGTGAAAGGGTCTCCGCTCCTCAAAGGCCCCTGTGCCCTGAGTTCTAGGCACGAGTGTGTCCCGAACTCAGTTGAAGGTCTGAGGT
>CAYMWZ010000203.1:0-5756 GCA_964394385.1 uncultured Nitrospinaceae bacterium
GTGATGGTGGCGAGGGTGACGTTCTCCTCCTGGATCTTGACCCCCTCCTTGGCCTCGATGGCCTGGTGGAGGCCGTCGCTCCAGCGCCGCCCGGGCATGAGCCGCCCCGTGAACTCATCCACGATGACGACCTGGTCTTCCTTCACGACGTAGTCGATGTCGCGGGTGAAGAGGGCGTGCGCCCGCAGGGCCTGCTCGACGTGGTGGAGGACGGTGATGCTCCCCATATCGTAGAGGCTCTGGTTGTGCCCAAGCACCCCCGCCCGTCCGAGCAGGCGCTCGGCCTCGGCGATGCCGCGCTCATTGAGGCTCACGGTGCGGCTCTTCTCGTCCACGATGAGGAACTGGTAATTCTTCTTGCTGATGGCGTCCTTGCCCTCGACGTAGGCCTCCCGGCCGTCCTCTTCCTCTTTCTCCGGCGCCGGCTCGGGCGCTCCCTGCTGCTCGCGCAGGAGGGGCTGAATGAGCCGGTTGATCACGGCGTAGAGGCGGGTGGCCTCCTCGGCCGGGCCGCTGATGATGAGGGGGGTGCGCGCCTCGTCGATGAGGATGCTGTCCACCTCGTCGACGATGCCGTAGTGGAGCTGGCGCTGGACGAAGCTCCCCGGCTCGAACTTCATGTTGTCGCGCAGGTAGTCGAAGCCGAACTCGTTGTTCGTGCCGTAGGTGACGTCGGCGGCGTAGGCGCGGCGCCGGGCGGCATCGTCCATCTCGTGCTGGATGCATCCCACCGTGAGCCCCAAGGACTCGTAGATCTTGCCCATCCAGGTCGCGTCGCGCCGGGCGAGGTAGTCGTTCACGGTGACGATGTGCACGCCCTTGCCGGCGAGCGCGTTGAGGTAGGCCGGTAGCGTCGCGACGAGGGTCTTGCCCTCGCCGGTCTTCATCTCAGCGATCTTTCCCATGTGGAGCACGACGCCGCCGATGATCTGGACGTCGAAATGGCGCATGTTGACGTGGCGCCGCCCCGCCTCGCGGACGAGAGCGAAAGCCTCGGGGAGGATGTCCTCCAGGGTCTCGCCCGCCGCCAGGCGCTCGCGGAAGCGGTCCGTCAGCTCCCGCATCTCGGCGTCGGTCATCTGCCGGAAGCGGGGCTCGAGCGCGTTGACGGCAACGACGGCGGGCTGGATGCGCCGCAGGAGGCGCTCGTTGGCGGTCCCGAGGATCGACCGCACCGCCGACCAAACCACCTGAACCGCCGAGCCGACCATTCCCTCCCCCGCAGACGGCGAAGACCCGCCGGCGGATCTCCCCGCCGGGTCAACCAAACGTCAAGATTATCACGGAGAGGTGGGGACGAAAAGACAGGGCCACGGGCGGCGGGACTACCTTTGCGAGGCGACCTCCTCGACGATGTAGAGCATGGGGTTGACGGCCACCCCGTTCAGCCGCACCTCGTAGTGAAGATGAGGGCCCGTCGAGCGGCCCGTGCTGCCGACTTGGCCGATGACGTCCCCTCGCCGGACGGACTGGCCAATCCCGACGAGGTTCTTGTGGTTGTGGGCGAAGCGGGTCACGATCCCTTGCATGTGGCGGATCTCGATGATGTTCCCGTAGCCGCCTTCGCGCCCTGACTTGATGACCACCCCGTCGGCCGGGGCGATGATGGGGGTCCCCACGCGAGCAACGATGTCGACGCCCGCATGAAACTCCCTCTTCCCCGTGAAGATGGACTCGCGGTGGCCGAAGCCCGAGGTGAGCCATCCCTTGGCCGGGAGAACCGAGGGCGTGTGGGCGAGCAGAACCCGCCTCTCCCGAAAGGCGGTCACCAGGTCCTTGAAGCCGCGCTCCTGCTCGGCGCTCCTGCGCTCGATGTCGAGGAACTGCCGGTTCAGCCGCCCGATGAGGCGGCGCTCGCCGGTCGGAAGGCTCTCCACCTTGTCGAGAAGATCGTCCCTGCTCACGCCCCCCACGCCGAGGTCGCTGCGCCGGTCGCCGGGCTTGAGGGAGGCCATGATGCGGAGTTGCTCCTCGAGCCTGCGCAGCCGGATGAGGCCCTTGTCCACCTCGAGGAGCCGCTCCCCCAGGCGGTCGAGGATCTGGCGCTGCGCCCGGGCGCGCTCGAGAAGCGGCTCAAGCCGCTTCAGGTCTCCTTCGAGGGAGATGCGGTCGTAGACGAGGTAAACGCTGGTGCCGATGAGGGAGAGGAGGAGGAGCGCCGCGCCCAACATCGCTTTCCGGGAAATCCCAAAGCGTCGGGCGCCGCTCGAATTGCTGGGGATCACCATCACGGTGTATTTCTTGCTGGCCAATCTTCTCCCCCCCACCCAAGTGGATGGACTTCATCGGGGCGAAAGAACGTCCCCTGCAACGCGATACACCGTCGAAGGCAAATCTATGGGGCGCTTCTTTTTCCTTTTGGTGTCCCCGACCCTAGCATGGCGCTCCGTTTTATGTCAACGGTCCCATGCGGCGGGGACTTGAGGGGGAACGCATAAGAAGTTCAATTTCAGTGCATTACCGCGCCCGAGTCGACCAGGAGGGCCTGCCCGGTGACCGTCCGCGCATCCTCGCTGGCGAAAAAAGCCACGGCCCGGCCGACGTCCTCGGGGGTCTGCGCCTCCTTGAGGGGGGTCTGGGCCACGAAGTGCTCAAACACCTCCCGGGGGCTCTTGCCGGCCATGCCGGGGAGCTTGGCCTGGTAGAGCCTCGCCAGGCGCTCCCACATGGGGCTCCAGATGAGGCCCGGGCAGATGGCGTTGGCCGTCACTCCGTAGGGGGCGACCTCTCGGGCGAGCGCCTGGGTGAAGATGATGACGGCGGCCTTGCTCGCGCTGTAGTGCGGGATGGCCTCCCGGCCGGCCCGGCCGGCGCGCGAGGAGATGTTGACGATGCGCCCCCACCGCTGGGCCTCGAGGGTGGGGAGGGCCGCCTGGCACAGGAGGAACACGCCTTTGACGTTGACCGCGTAGGCGGCGTCCCAATCCTCCTCGGTCAGGTCCCCGAGGGGGAGCCCCAGCTTGAGGCGGGGCCCCCCGATGACCCCGGCGTTGTTCACCAGGACGTGAAGCCCCCCCAAGCGCTCGAGGACCTCCCGGACGGCCTCCCGGCAGTCGCTCCCTTGGGTCACGTCCAGGCGCAGGGGATGGGCCCTCGCGCCCATCGCCTCGGCCTCCCGGGCGGCCGCCCGCGCGCCCTCAAGGTCGATGTCGGCCAGGGCCAGGGCCATCCCCTCCTCCGCCAGGCAAAGGGCGATCCCCCGGCCGATCCCTCCCCCCGCCCCGGTGACGAGGGCGACCCTGCCCTCCAGCCCCCGCGAGCGCGCCCCCCCGAGAGCCACGGCGGGCGGGCCTCAGGAGGTCCCGAAGCCGGACATGGTGCGGCCCTGCGCCACCCACTCCTCATAGGCCTTCAGGCCCTCGAGGACGCAGGGGGCCCCCGCATAGACGAACATCTGGAAGAGGACCTCGAGGATCTCCTCGTCCCGGGCGCCATAGCTGCGGGCGGCCGTGAAGTGGCTCCTCAATTGGCTGAACCGGCCCGTCACGCAGAGCGCCGCGACGGCGCACAGCTCCCGCACCTTGTGGGGGATGACCTCCCGGTCGTAGAGCCCCCCGTGGACGAAGCGCTGGAAGAGCATCGAAAACTGGGGGTCGAGCTGGTTGATGCGGCCAAAGAGCCGTTTCGTGTAACCCTCGCCGTACTGGGCGTCCCCCCTGCGGATGGCGGCGGGGTCGAAGCGTTCCTCCTCCGGCATAAGCCACATCCTCTGGTTTGGGCGGCCGGCCCCTAGGCGGCGACCACGGGATTGACGAGTCTTCCCAAGCCCTCCACCTCCACCTCGACCACATCGCCCGGCTGGAGGAAGGTGGGCGTCTCGCGGGCGTAGCCCACCCCCGCGGGCGTGCCCGTCAGGAAAATGTCTCCCGGCTCCAGGGTGAACCCCTCCGAGAGGACCGCGATCATCCGGGGGATGCCGTGAATCATGAGATCAGTGCTGGCGCTCTGGCGCAGCTCCCCGTTCACCCAGCTCTCGACCTTGACGTTCATCGGGTCCCCGTAATCCTCCCGCGGGACGATGTAGGGCCCCAGGGGGCAGGTGCCGTCGAGGGTCTTTCCCTTGAAAATCTGCTTGTGGCGGCGCTGAAGGTCGCGCGCCGAGATGTCGTTCGCGCAGCAGTAGCCGAAGATGTGCTCGTAGACTCGACCCTCGGGGATCCCCCTCCCCCGGCGGCCGATGATGACGGCGAGCTCGGCCTCGTAGTCGAGCTTCTCGGTGCAGGGGTGCTTGGGGATGCCCGCCCTGTGGCCGATGAGGGTGGCGGGCGCCTTGGTGAAGAAGATGGGATGGTCGATCTCGACCGGGGCCGTCCGCACGTCCCGGGCCTTAAGCCCCTCCGCGACGTGATCCTTGTAGTTCAGGCCCATGCACAGGACGTGCTTGGGCGGGTCCGGGACCGGGGGGAGGAAGGCCACCGTCTCCGGGTCCATCAGGATGCCCGCAAGCTCCTTCGCCTTCCGCTCGGCCTCGGCCACGAGCTCGCGGACCCCCGGGCCCAGCCGCCCCCACTCCTCGATGAGCTGGCGCATCGAGTCCACCGCCAGCTCCCGGCGGCCCAGGGCGCCCGCCAGGCGCGGGAGGTGGGCGACCTTCTCCCCCACGCATACCCCCACCCGTCGCAGCCCCCGGTAGTCATAGCTCAAGAGTCGCATCTCCCTCCTCCTCCGTGCGCGGCTGGCCTCCCCCCCTAGCCCGCGGCGTAGCGCCGGAGCGCCTCTTGCGTGAACTCCACCCCGTGGCCCGGCGCCTCGGGGACGCGGATCGCCCCCCCCTCCACCTTGAACTCCCGGGTCAAAGCCCCCGGCGGAAAGAGTTCCATGTATTCCGCCATGAACCCCCGCGGGGAGGCCCCGACGAGGCCGATCGAGAGCTCGTGGGCCAGGTGGCTGCTGAGCGCCAGGTTGAAGGCGTCCGCCAGGTGGGCCACCTTGACGAACTCCGTGATCCCCCCGCACCGGCAGACGTCCGGCTGGAGGTAGGCGGCCGCCCGGCGCTCGCAGATTTCGCGGAACCCCCAGCGCATGTAGGCGTTCTCCCCCGCCCCGATCGGGACCATGCTCTTCCGCGCCACCTCGGCCAGGTCGTCCACCGTGTCGGCCAGGACGGGCTCCTCGAGCCAGGCGACGCCGTGCTCGGCGAGCAGGCAGGAGACCTCGACCGCCTCGCGCACGTTGTACGTCTGATTGGCGTCGGCGAAGAGGGTGAACCCCTCCCCCATCTCGCGCCGCAGGTGGGCCATGCGCTCGCGGTCGCGGGGGCCCCCGATCTTGAACTTGTAGGCGGTGATGCCGCTCCCGGCGAACGCCTGGCACTCGGCCACGAGCTCCTTGTCGGAGAGCGTGAGCCAGCCCCCGCTCCCGTAGACGGGCACCCGCTGCCGGAAGCCCCCGAGCAGCCGGTTCAGGGGAAGGCCCGCCGCCTTCGCCACGATGTCCCAGCAGGCGATGTCCACCGAGGAGAGCGCGTAGAGGCCGATCCCGCCCCGCATCCTCGCCTTGTTGGGGCCCCAGAGCCTCTGCCAGAGGGCCTCGGGGGCCAGGGCGTCCTGCCCGACGGCGAGGGGGGCCAGCTCGTTGCAAATGTAGGGGGTCATGGCCGTCCCCCCCGCGCCGCCGAGCCCCATGGTGAAGCCGCAGCCCGTCGGGCCGCCATCGGTGTGGAGGAGGGTGACGACGCAATCCACGTGGGTGTAGGTGCCGAGGGCGCTCGCGATCGGCTTCGCCAGCGGAATCTTGATCGGCTTCGCCTCGACGGC
>CAYMWZ010000204.1:0-5666 GCA_964394385.1 uncultured Nitrospinaceae bacterium
GCTACTTCGTGGACTACGTGCGCTGCTTCAAGTGCTCGGGCGAGTGGACCAAGCGCGAGAAGGCCCTCTACCGCGAGGTCTACGACTCGATGTACGCGGGCATGGCCGAGCTCAGGCCGGGGAAGACGACCAAGGACGTGGCCTCCAAGTTCCCGCCCTACGCGGACGACAAGTACGGCACGGTCACCCTCCAGCAGTTCGCCCACTCGATCGGGCTCGACCTCTACGAGGGGATGTGGATCAGCCGGGCCTACAGCCTCGACTACCCGGTCGAGATCAAGGAGAACATGTACTTCGCCATCGAGACCTTCGCCGGCCACCCGGGCCTGCCCCAGACGGTGCGCCTCGAGGAGAACGTGCTGGTCGGCCCCGACGGGCCCATCGTGTTCACGGGGATGGAGCACTACGACGAGTGCACCCAGGGCTCGCCGTACCACGATTTCTCCAACAAGTCCCGCGGCGAGGCCCGCAACGAGTAGAGGAGAGCTCGGGCATGAGCGAGCCCTGGAACACCGACATGTGGTTCACCAGCCCCTGGAACTTCGACAAGGAGGTCCGGGCCGGGATCAAGTTCGACCCCTCGCCCAAGCTTCACGACGTGACGCTCCGCGACGGGGAGCAGCAGGCGGGGATCGTCTTCAACAAGGACGACAAGGTCCGCATCGCCGAGGCCCTGGCCGAGGTGGGGGTCCACCGCATAGAGGCGGGCATGCCGGTCGTCTCGAAGTCCGACGAGGCGGCCATCCGCGAGATCGTGAAGCGCCTGGAGAAGACGAAGACCCAGGTCTTCAGCTTCGCGCGCTGCATGGCGGACGACATCAAGCGCTCGGCCGACACCGGCGTCAAGGGCGTCGTGATGGAGGTCCCGAGCTCCACCCACATGATCGAGCGCGCCTACAAGTGGGAGCTCGCGCGGGCCATCGACACCTCGGTCAAGGCCACCCAGGTGGCGAAGGAGAACGGCCTCTACGTGGTGTTCTTCCCGATCGACTTCTCCCGGGCCCCCCTGGACTGGGTCCTGAACCTCCTCAAGAAGGTCGCCACCGAGGGCCACATGGACGCCCTCGCCATCGTGGACACCTTCGGCGTCCTCGCGCCCCACACCGTGCCCTACCTCATCCGCAAGATGCGCGAGGTCTTCCCGAAGGCCCCCTTCGAGCCCCACTTCCACGACGACTTCGGCATGGGGGTGGCGAACACGCTCATGGCGATGGCCTCGGGCTGCCAGGTGGCCCACACCTCGGTGAGCGGGGTGGGGGAGCGGGCGGGCAACTGCGCGTACGAGGAGCTCGTCCTCGCCATGAAGACCATGTACGACGTGGACATGGGGCTCAAGACCCAGAAGTTCGTCGAGGTCTCCCGCCTCGTCCAGCGGCGCGCCAAGATCGCGATGGCGCCCAACCGCTGCGTCGTGGGGGAGAACCTCTACGACATCGAGAGCGGGATCATCGTGAGCTGGCTCAAGAACTGCGAGAAGGACTACCCCACCGAGCTCGTCCCCTTCCGGGCGGGCCTGGTGGGCCAGCGGGAGCCCACCCCCGTCATCGGCAAGGGGAGCGGCATCGACTCGATCGGCTGGTTCCTGGAGAAGCTGGACGTCAAGGCCACCCAGGAGGAGATGATGGCGCTCCTGAACGACGTGAAGGAGAAGTCCCTGAAGGAGAAGCGCCTCTTGACGCTGGAGGAGTTCAAGGAGATGGCCGGAGTGAAGAAGTAGCCCCCCGGCGCGCCGGGGAGCCCGCGGGGGCGGCTGCGGCCGCCCCCGTTTTTGTTGCTGAGCTTACGGAGGATGTTTCGAGCTTGAGGAGGTGTCCCCATGACGCTCGGACTGATGGCCAAAGATTGCGAGATCCGCATCGATTACGACAAGCTGCGCAGGGACCGCCTGCGCAAGGCCAAGGAGCAGATGAGGGAGGACGGCATCGCCACCCTCCTCTGCTTCGACCCGGACTGGATCCGCTACATCACCAGCACGAAGGCGAACGATTGGGCGAACAACAAGTTCCTCAGGAGCGCCCTCCTGCCGGCGGAGGGGGAGCCGATCCTCTACGAGCTGGGCAGCGCCATCGCCGCGAAGAAGCGGCTCTGCCCCTGGATCGCCGACCGCATGTACCCCTCCATCGGCACCTGGCGCGGCGCCTTCCCGCGCGGCGTGGTCCGCGGGAACGCAAGGAAATTCGCCAAGATGATCAAGGGCCACCTGGAGGAGCTCGGCGGGGCGGAGGAGCCGGTCGGGCTCGACGTGGCCGAGATCCCCATCATCCGGGCCCTGGAGGCCGAGGGCATCGCGGTGGTGGACGGCCAGCAGACGCTCCTCGAAGCCTCCAAGATCAAGACCCCCGAGGAGGTCGAGCTCATCGAGACCTCCATCTCCATCGTCGAGGCCGCGTTCTGGGAGGTGGTCAACACCGCCAAGCCCGGGGTGCGCGAGCTCGACATCGCGGCGATGATGCGCGACGTGATGTACCGCTACGGCGCGGAGGAGATGCAGAACATCAACGTCATTTCCGGCAACCGCTCCTACCCGCATCCGCACGACTTCTCCGACCGCATGCTCCGCATTGGCGACATGCTGTTCATTGATGTCGTGAGCGTCTTCAACGGCTACAAGACCTGCTACTACCAGACCTTCTGCATCGGGAGGCCCTCCCCGAAGCAGCTCGACGTGTACAAGCGGTGCTATGATTGGCTCTTTGACGCGATCGGCATGGTCAAGCCGGGCGTGAGCACCGCGGACATCGCGGCGGTCTGGCCCTCCGCGGAGGATCTCGGCCTCTCGAGCGAGGCCGAGGCCTTCGCCCTGCAGGTCGGTCACGGGATCGGCATCACCCACTGGGGGAAGCCGGTCATCAGCCGGTTCTTCTCCTTCGAGCACCCGGAGGTCATCGAGGAGGGCATGGTCCTGGCGTTCGAGACCTACTGCGGCCACGGCAACGACGCCGCGCGCATCGAGGAGCAGTTCGTCGTGACCGGGGAGGGCGTGCGGATGCTCAGCAAGTTCCCCTCGAAGGAGCTGATATCCTGCCCGTGCGTGGGCGCCCTGCTGCCCTGACCGGGCGGCGCGGCTTCGGACGGAGTACTGCGAGGAGGAGCCCCCATGCGGGTCGCCATCCTGGGGGGGACGGGCAAGCTGGGGAGCGGGCTCGCCCTGCGCTGGGCGCGCTCGGAGGAGGTCGTGCTCGGCTCGCGCCAGGAGGAGAGGGCGGCGCGCGCGGCCGGGGAGCTGAACCGGAAGCTCGGGGAGGGCCGCATCCGGGGCGCCTCGAACCGCCGGGCCGCCGAGGGGGCAGAGCTGGCGGTCTTGGCCGTCCCCTACCGCTCCCCCTCCGGCTCCCAGGCCGACATCCTGACCGAGGTGAAGGAGGCCCTCGCGGGCAAGATCCTCATCAGCGCCGTCGTCCCCGTGGACCCCGGGCGCCCGGGCCGCCTCCTCCCCCTCGGGCGGAGCGCGGCCGAGGAGGCGCAGGAGATCCTCGGGCCCTCGGTCCGCGTCGCCGCGGCCTTCCAGACGGTGGCCTACACGCACCTGCACGACCTCTCGCGCCAGCCCGCGGGGGACGTCCTCGCCTGCAGCGACTTCGAGGACGCGAAGGCCGAGGCCATCCGCCTGGCCGGGCTCTGCGGCCTCCGGGGCCTGGATGCCGGCCCCCTCCAGAACGCCCGGACCGTCGAGGGCCTGACGCCGATCCTCATCCACCTCAACATGCGCTACAAGGTGAAGCGCGCGGGCTTCCGCGTCACGGGGGTGGAGGGGGTGTAGGGGCTTTCGCCGGTTCCCCCCTTCCCGTATTCTAGAAGCGAGAGTTTTCCTTTTTCCCGGCTCCTGCCGCGATGGCGCAGGTGGAGTGACCCCATGAAGGCCGCCTGGCTCGAGTCCCCAAGGACGCTGCGCGTCCTCGCGCGCCCGGAGCCTGAGCTCCCGCCGGACCACGTGCTCGTGCGGGTGGCGGCGACGGCCATCTGCGGGACCGACGTCTCCATCTGGGCGGGGAAGATGCCGGCCCGGATCCCTCTCATCCCGGGCCATGAGTGCACGGGGGTGGTGGAGGCGGCGGGGGCCGATGTCGCCCGCTTGAAGCCCGGGGACCGCGTGGTCCTCGACCCCCTGGTCCACTGCGGGACGTGCCACTACTGCGCCCGGGGGCTGGTGAACCTGTGCTTGAAGGGCGGGCTCCGGGGCCGCGAGGCGCCCGGCACCTTCGCCGAGCGCGTGGCCGTGCGCGAGACCGAGGCCTTCGCCTTCCCGGACCGCGTGAGCTTTGCCGCGGCGACCAACTTCATCGGCCTCTACACCGTGGTCTACAGCCAGCGCAAGGCGCCCTACCTCCCCGGGGGGAGCGTGGCCGTCCTGGGGGCGGGGAGCACGGGGCTCCTCCACGTCCAGCTCGCCCGGGCCTCGGGGGCCGCCTCGGTCATCGCCGTGACGCGGAGCCGCTGGAAGCTCGAGATGGCGAAGAAGCTCGGGGCCGACCACCTGGTGCCCGCCGGGGAGGGCGACCCCGTCCGCGCCGTCCTGGAGCTGACGGATGGCCTCGGGGCCGACGTCGTCGTCGAGACGGCGGGGGCCGCCCAGACCATGCGCCAGGCCTACGAGATGGTGCGCCCCGGGGGGGCCATTCTCCAGTTCGGGATCGGGCCCAAGTCGGTGGACGGGATACCTGGCCAGGCCTACTACTTCAAGGACATCGCCGTCATCGGCTCGCGGGCGGGGCTCCCCGAGGATTTCGAGCGCGCCGTCCGCCTCGTGGCCGGGGGGAGGATCGACTTGGAGCCCCTCGTCACCCACCGCTTCCCTCTGGATGAGATCCAGCGGGGCTTCGAGTTCATCGAGGGGGGAGGCGACGGGGGGACCCTGAGGGCGGTGGTCGAGGTGGGGGAAGATTCCTGACGTTTGCGGACCCAGCCGTTTTGCCCTCTCCCTTTGGGAGAGGGTAGGGTGAGGGGAGTTCTCCTCTCGCGCGATTCCCTCACCCCGACCCTCTCCCGGAGGGAGAGGGTGCCTCGTTCCCGTCTCAAAGGAGGCCCTATGGACCCCGGCTTCCCCTTCGTGCACGTGGACGATGTCCAGCCCCTCCGCATGGACCCGAAGCAGGGCTGGGAGATCTCGGACTTCCGCGTCATCATGGACGGGAGGATCGGCTGCTCCTCCACCATCTTCCGGGGCCTCTTCCAGCCCGGCGCCGTCCACAAGAAGCACCGCCACGAGCGCTGCGACGAGATGTACTGCGTCCTCCGGGGCCACGGCCTGGCCGGGGCGGGGGAGGATCGGGTCGAGGTCTTCGCGGGCCACTACCACTACATCCCCCGGGGCGTCGAGCACTGGCTCATCAACCTCAGCCGGACCGAGCCCATCGAGGTTTATGGCATCTACGACCGCGCCCCCAGCCTCGAGGCGACGGGCTACGTCTATACGGGCGATGTGACCGAGGCCGACGTCCGGGCCCCGCGCACCCCGCCCGGGGAGCGCAAGCACCACCTCATCCACGACGACCTGGTGCCCATCTACAAGACCTCGCGGGATGAGGGCTGGACCCAGGACTACTTCAACCAGCCGATCAGCCGGCTCCACGGCGCCACCACCACCTGGATGCAGGGCTACTTCGGCCCCCAGACCATCCACATGAAGCACAAGCACCACAACTGCGAGGAGGTCTGCTACATCCTCA
>CAYMWZ010000205.1:0-5647 GCA_964394385.1 uncultured Nitrospinaceae bacterium
CTGGGCCGGGTGGTGCGGGTGGACCAAGAGGCGGACTCCTCCCTCTATGTGACGGCGTGCCAGTTCGAAGCCATCCACGAAGAGGACCGCGAGGAGATCATCGCCTATATCTTCAAGCGGCACCGCGAGCTCGCCCAGAGTCGGCGGGAGCAGGGATAAACGGGAGAAAGCGGAATGACCCCGGAAGAAAAATTTGAGGAGTTAGGCCAGGAGACAGGGCAAAAGCGCGGCGCGGCGCGGACCGAGGAAAGGTTCCCGATCGAGTTCCAGCCCATCACCGAGGCCGAGTTCCGCAGCCTGGAGAGGACGTACCTCGCCAAGCGCACCGCCGAGCGCGATGACGTCGCCGGCGCCGGGGACGAGATGGCGTCGGAGCAGTTCCAGGTGATCGGTGTCAGCCAGGGCCAGCTCCAGATGTTCAATCAGATCATTCGCACCCTGCGCCAGATTGAGCAAAGGCTTGAAGAGATTTTGGCTGCGGTCAGCGGCAAGGAGGTGAGCCGAGCCAAGATGCACAAGGCGATGTGCGTGGACCTCTCGGCGGGCGGCATGCGGATGATCTCTGCCCATTCACTCCAGAAGGGGGATCGCGTCAAGGTCGTCCTCCCTCTCCCCCCTCCCCACCCCGTCGTGTTGAGCGCCATCGGCCGGGTCGTCAAACTGGGCGAGGTGCGCCTGGGCTCGGGGAAGAAGGCGTTCGAGTCGGCCCTCCACTTCGAGGCCATCAACGAGCAGGACCGCGACGAGATCGTCGCCTACAGCTTCAAGCGCCAGCGCGAAATGGCCTTCAAGGGAGGCGGCGCGGAGGGGGAAGAAGGATAGTCCCCCTTCCCACGGGGAGGGCGGGGCGCCTCCCCCCTTTTTGTTTTCCCTTCACCGTTGCGGCGTTGGTAGTTTAATGGCTGCCTGGGGGCCGCGGGCGGGAAGGTGCGCGCGTGGGGTTGATACGGATCGAGAACCTGGGCGTCGTCCGCCCCGTCGAGACGGGGATTTCCATCCTCGACGCGGACCTCGCCGGCGACGTGGACCACCCCCACGACTGCGGAGGGAACTGCGCCTGCTCGACCTGCAAGATCGTGGTGCTCTCCGGAGGGGAGCTCCTCTCCCCCCAGCAGGATGACGAGCGCGACACCCTGGACGCCTACGGCTGGGATCCGGACGCGTTCCGCCTCGCCTGCCAGTGCATCATCGAGGGCGAGGGGAACATCGTCATCCGCCTGCCCGAGCCGGAGTAGCCTCGACCGCCTCAGGCGCCCCGGCCCACCCTCCGCTCCCAGGCCCTAAGCACGGCCTCGAGGGGGACCGCCCCTTGGCGCACGAGGAGGGGCCGATCCCCCCGGGCGTCCACCACGGTGGAGGGGAGCGTCTCGCCGAGCGGGCCCCCGTCCAGGATGAGGGAGATCTTTCCGGCGAAGCGGGCCGCGATCCCGGAGGCGTCGCACAGGGGAGGCTCCCCCGGCCGGTTGGCGCTCGTGGCGGCGAAGGGGCCCGTCATGAGGGCCAGGGTTCGGCACAGGGTCTGGGCCGGCAGGCGCACGGCCACCCCTCCTTCGGCTCCGCCGGTGAGGAGGGGCGGGAGGCCGCGCCGGGCGGGCAGGATGAGGGTGAGGGGCCCGGGCCAGAGGGCCTCCATGACGGCGCGGGCGCGCGCCGGGGCCGGCCCCGCCAGGAGGGCCAGGTGCTCGCGGTGGCCGATGAGGACGGGGGCGCCCTTCTCCTCCGTCCGCCCCTTGGCGGCAAAGAGCCGCTCGATGGCCTGGGCGTCCAGGGCCCGGGCGCAGAGCCCGTAGAGGGTGTCGGTCGGGAGCGCCACCGCCTCCCCGCGCAGGAGGGCCTCCGCCGCGCGGCGGAGGGGGACTTCCCCTGGCGCCTCGGTGTGGACGGCGAGGACCTCGGCCCGGCCGCGCTCGCCTGCGTCCGCCACGGGGGCTATTTCTTCCGGGCGGCCTTCTTCGGGGCCCGTTCCTTCTGGAGGGCCCGGTCGGCCGCCAGCACCTTCTTCGCCTGGCTCTCGGCGAAGCGGCGGTAGGCCTTGGCCAGGCGCGGGTCCGAGAGCGCCAGGACGCGCGCCGCGAAGAGGCCCGCGTTGCGGGCGCCGGCCGCGCCGATGCCCATGGTGGCGACCGGGATGCCGGGCGGCATCTGGACGGTGGAGAGCAGGGCGTCCAGCCCGCCCAGGGCGGAGCTGTTGATGGGCACCCCGATGACCGGGAGGTCGCTCCCCGCGCCCGCGACGCCCGCCAGGTGGGCCGCCATCCCCGCCCCCGCGATGAGGACGCGGATCCCCCGCCGGGGCGCCTCCCGGAGATAGGCGCGAACCGCTTCGGGCGTCCGGTGGGCGGAGAGCACCCGCATCTCCGAGGGCACCCCCAGCTCCTCGAGCGCCTTGGCCGCCTCCGCCATCACCTCCTTGTCGGAGGCGCTCCCCATCAGGATCCCGACCAGGGGACGTTTCCTCATTCGCCCGCCTTCCTCAACCGACAAAGGCCTGAAGCTCGATCTCGAGCTTGGCGCCGGCGATCAGCTTCGCGGCCTGGAAGGTGGTCCGGGCCGGGGGGTCCTCGACGCCGAAGTATTCCTCGAAAACCTTGTTCATCTCCTGAAGCTCGGCCAGGTCCTCCATGTAGATGGTCACCTTGACCGCGTTCTTGAGCGAGGTGCTCCCCGCCTCGCAGACGGCCTTGAGGTTCTCCAGCACCCGGCGCGTCTGCTCGGCGATCCCGCCGGGAACGAGCTGGCCCGTCCGGGGATCGATGGGAAGCTGGCCCGAGCAGAAGAGCCACTCGCCCGCCCGGATGCCCTGGGAGAGGGGGACCTTCCCGGAGGCGGCCTTGTCGGTCCGGATGACTTTCTTCTGCATGCGCGGCTCCTGGATGAAGCGTTCCGGGATATGGAGAGAGGGACCGCTTCCTGATACCCTGGCCCTCATTCCGCGTCAAGGCGGCCGGCTTAGGCATTGGCCCCCGGAGGGAGGACGCCCGAGATGGAGAGGGATCTCTTTGGGGCACCGGAGGGGCGGGGGAGCCCCGCCTCCGCTCGGGACGCTCCCCTCGCCGACCGGGTGCGCCCCCGCGCCCTGGAGGAGGTCTTGGGGCAGGACCACCTCCTCGGGGAGGGGAAGGTGCTGCGCCGGGCCATCGAGCGCGACGAGCTGCGCTCGGTCATCTTCTGGGGCCCTCCGGGGACGGGGAAGACCACCCTCGCCCGCATCATCGCCGCCCGCACGAACGCCCACTTCATCACGCTCTCCGCCGTCCTCCACGGGGTGAAGGAGCTGCGCGAGTCGGTGGAGGAGGCCCGGCGCATGCGGAGGCGGGGGAGGAAGACCATCCTCTTCGTGGACGAGATCCACCGCTTCAACAAGGCCCAGCAGGACGGCCTCCTCCCCCACGTCGAGGACGGCCTCCTGACCCTCATCGGGGCCACCACCGAAAATCCCTCCTTCGAGGTCATCGCCCCCCTCCTCTCGCGCTCGCGGGTCTTCGTCCTGGAGCCCCTCGGCGAGGAGGATCTGGTGCGCCTCATGCGCCGGGCGCTTGAGGACAAGGATTACGGCCTCGGCCGCTCTGGCCTGGCCGCCGAGGAGGGCGCCCTCCGGCGCGCCGCCGCCCTGGCCAGCGGGGACGCGAGGCAGGCCTTGAACATCCTGGAGCTCGCCGCCGCCATCGCGCAGGACGAGCCGGCGGCCGGCCGGAGGGGGGAGGACGCCCCCTCCATCGGGGAGGCCGAGGTGGCCGAAGCCGCCCAGCGCAAGACGCTTCTCTACGACAAGTCGGGGGAGGAGCACTACAACCTGATCTCCGCCCTCCACAAGACGCTCAGGAGCTCCGACCCCGACGGCGCCCTCTACTGGCTGGGGCGGATGCTGGAGGCCGGGGAGGACCCCATGTACATCTTGAGGCGCCTCGTGCGCTTCGCCTCAGAGGACGTGGGCCTCGCCGACCCCCAGGCCCTCTCCGTCGCCATGGCGGCCCAGCAGGCGTTCCACTTCGTGGGGCTCCCCGAGGGAAAGCTCGCCATCGCCGAGGCCGTCGTCTACCTCGCCGCGGCGCCCAAGAGCGACGCCGTCTACCGGGCCTACGGTGAGGTCGAGCGGGCCATCGAGGAGCGCCCGGCCGAGCCCGTGCCGCTCCATCTCCGCAACGCCCCGACCCGCCTCATGCGGGATCTGGGCTACGGGCGGGGCTACCGCCACGCGCACGAGTTCGAGGACGCCGTCGTCGAGATGGAAGGCCTCCCCGACGGCCTCCGGGGGCGGCGCTTCTACCGGCCGACCGAGCGGGGCTTCGAGGCCGAGGTGGGGCGCCGGATGGCCCGGCGGGAGGACATCCTGGCGGGCCGGGTGGGCCGGCGGCTGGGCGTGCCGGACGTCTCCCCCGAGGAGGACCCGCGCCCCACCGACCCCGCCATGCCGGGGCGGCGGGGGAGGAAGAAGAAAAATTAGTTATTTCTTGCCCGTTTGCGCTGGCGGTTTAGCAGGTGGAACGGGCTTTGGGGGTTTTTGCTTGGTGTCCGGGAGAGTTTTAGGTTTTTGTTGCTCCTGAACCAGCTTTCTACCCGTCATCGGTATCTCCTTTCTTTTGCGGGCGGAGGTCATAGATTGTGGTTAGATTCCAGCCAATTTCACGAAAGCGTTTTTTCTTGTTCTTGAGGTAGGTGTAAATTTCTATTGTTTCAATATCATTATCAATTATGAAATCAAAGTTTGCATGATCAGTTTCGCCTGGTTCAATTTCAAAATTCCTCTTTTCCCATTTCGGTTCTCGTTCGGCTATTAGTGGCCAGTCGTATTCATTTTTTTCTTCACTAATCGGGTCATTTCCCGATCTAATCGTGCTTAGTAGTTCATCTGGCGCCGGCACAATTTGGTGGAGGCGGACTATCCCGGATATTATTGAAATCAACACATCTCCAGCGTTTGATATGCCTACATCAAGATGCAGAAGAACCTTGTTGTCATCAATAGGCTTGTGTGTGATTTTATGGCTTATGTTTGCTCTAGGAAATTTTTGTCTTTTCCTCACGAATAATAGATAGCTCCAGATACCCCCAACAAGAATTGCGACGACTGTGAAGATATCTTTGAGAATCCCGTGCTGTTCAACCAATGGTTCCAATAAGTTGAGAAAACCTGTCCAGAACTGTTCCATATCAATTCTTTTTCCGTTCGAAAAATACACCTAGTCTTTCTAGGTACCTTTGGTCATTTTCATCTTGTTTCCGAGGAATATCTAGTAGCGCTCCTATTTGGTTCAACGTGCTGGTAACATCAGCAAGCCGTTTTTTCCGGGTGCTTTCAGGAACCTGCAGATCTGCTCTTCCTTGCTCCTCGTCCCGCAGGCCCCCTGTTGCAAGGTACATTTTCTCTCGTTGATACAATTTTCTTTGATTTTGTAACAGAATGGGGATGTATTCATTTTTGCTTAGAAGATCTGAAAGCAGAAAAGTTAAACCAAAGAAAAGGATGATTGAACCAAAAACGACAAAAAACATTGGGAACTGAAAAACTATCATTGGCTCACTAGGAATACCTCGGCGAATCTTTGCAAATCCCCATATGGACAACCAAACAGCGATGAGCAACCAGCCGACTCCCCAAATGGTGTCCCATTTTTGAATTATCGAAGATTTAATTTGAAAAGGATTA
>CAYMWZ010000206.1:0-5641 GCA_964394385.1 uncultured Nitrospinaceae bacterium
GAGCATCGAGAAGTAAATCCTCGTGCGGCGCACACAGAAGAAGCCAACGACCAGCCCCAGCGCGGCCGCGAACAGCGCGCCCCCCAGCACGCTGGGCAGGAGGGAGAGCCGGGCGTGCATCAACAGGAGACCCGTCGCGTACGCCCCAGACGCGTAGAAGGCAGCGTGTCCGAAGGAGAGAAGGCCCGTGTAGCCGAACAGCAGATTGAATCCCGTCGCAAACAGGGAGAGGACAAGAATCTGGATGGCAAGATAAACGTAAAACCGCTCCCCGGTGAGGGGAACGCCCAAAAGGACGATGGCCAAACCCAGCCCCAAAATCCACTGCAGGGCCCGCATCGGACGCCTCCCCTCCCCCGGCCTCGCCTTACTGGGAAGTCCCAAAGATGCCCTGGGGGCGGAGGATCAGGATGGCCGCCATCAGGATGTACATGAAGGCCAGCTCGAACACCGGCGCGTAGAGGTGCCCGTAGGCGTTCACCAGCCCGATGAGGACCGAGCCGATGAAGGCGCCTTTAAGATTCCCGAGCCCGCCAATGACCGCCACCGCGAACGCCTGAATGATGTAGTCCTCCGCCATGCCCGGCGAAACCGTCCGGATGGGGATGCCCAACGCGCCCCCCACGGCTCCCAGCCAAGAGCCAAACATGAAAACTCCCGTGAAAAGCTGCGGCACGTTTACGCCGATGGCCCCGGCCATCTCCCGGTCGCCGGCAGCGGCCCGGACGGTGCGCCCCCACCAGGTCTTCTCCAGCAAAAGCCACAGGCCCAGCGCCGCAAGCGGCCCCAGGGCCATGACGAAAAGATTGTAGACGGGGAACGGCCGGCCGAGGATGGGCAGCGCCCCGCTCAGGCCGGCCGGCACAGGGGCAGACTGGTAGATCGGGCCCCAATACCATTTCACCAAGTCGGCGAAGATCAGGATAAAGGCAAAGGTGAGGAGAAGCTGATAGGCCACGTCGATGTGATAGACCCGGCGGATGAAGAAACGCTCGATGAACCCGCCCACCAGAGCCACCAACAGGGGGGCCACGGCCAGGCCCACCCAGAAGCTCACCCCCAGGACGCGCACGGCGCTATAGCCAAAATAGGCGCCCAGCATGTAGAGGCTTCCATGGGCAAAGTTCAGCACGCCGAGCACGCCGAAGATGAGCGTGAGCCCGGCGGAGACGAGCCAAAGGTACATGGCGAGGCTGAGTCCCACCAAGCCCTGAAAGAGCAGTTGCTCGAACAACCCTGCCGATCCCCCGCAGAGAAGAGAAAGGGGCCTCTCCCCTCCCTGGGAGAGGCCCTCGACTGGCTCGCCCGGAAACGCCTAGGCGTCAAACGGCGGGTGCCGGTAGTACAACTCGGCCGGGACAGCGCGGAGGTCCCCCAGGATGCGGAAAGGATATTTGGGATCCGCCTTGGTCCGCCCCCAGGGAACCTCGTAGACGGCTTGATGGTCTTCCTTGCGGAACCAGCGCCGGCCCGCGGGGCTGATCATGGTCATTCCCTCAAGCGCCTTGATGACCTTCTCCGTCTCGGTGCTCCCCGCAAGCTCGCTGGCCTGCTTCAACGCCCAGTAGGCCGAATAGGAGGTCTCAGAGGAATAGTGGGGGTACCGGCCCCACCGCTTGTGGAAACGCTGGACGAAACTCTCATTGATGTTGGTGGGGGGATAAAGAAACCAGTACCGCGAGCTCACCCAGAGCCCTTCGGGATAATCCTTCCCCAGGCCCTCGAGCACGTCCATGGCCCCGCCCATGGGGTTGACCCATTCCTTGATCTTGCCGAAGACCCCGAAAAGCTTCGCCTGCTTCACCAGCGCCACGGCTTCGCCCGCCCACTCAGTGGTGAAGATGCCCTCGGGGTTGGCAGCCATCACCTTGGAGATGTGGGGCCCGAAATCGGTCGTGCCAAAGGGCGCCCATGACTCTTCCACGAACTCCACGTCGGGACGGAACTTCTTGAGGGTGTCCTTGAACATCTGCCAGGAGGTGTAGCCGTACTCGTACTTGGGGCCGATGTTGGCCCATCGCTTGACGGGGAAATCCTTGGCGATCATGGCCGAGGCAATTCCGTCCTGGTAGACGGGCACCGAAATGCGGAAGAGATATTTGTTGCCCTCCTTGTAGACGAGTTGCTCGTTGTACTTCTCGGTCGCTCCATGGGTCACCATGAGGATCTTTTTGAGCTGCGGCATGATCTTGCCCACGGCCAAGGCCACGCCGCTCGAGTCGATGCCCGCGAGGAAGTCCGCCCCGTACTCGTCCACGAAATAGCGCGCGTTCTTGACGGCGACGGCGGGCTTCACCTGCGAGTCGCGGAATTCGAACTCCAGCGGTCGACCCAGAATTCCGCCCGCGGCGTTGATCTCTTCAGCGGCAAGAGTGGCGCCCATTTGCATGAATTGCCCGTAGCCGCCCAATACGCCGGAAAGAACGCATTGGTGGCCGATCTTGACCGGCTTGCCGCTGGGTTTCGCCGCGCGGATTTCACCCGGGCGGACCAATCCGGCGGCGAGCATCCCCCCTCCCGCGGCCGCCATCGCGCCCAGGAACTCCCTCCGGTTGAACCTCGAATGCTTCCCCATGGTCTCCCCCCTCCCTTGAGCCAGAAAGGCTCCCGAGACGCCCCTCAACTCCCAGGCCAGCGGACAAAGGAAACGGACTCCTTCGAGACGCCCGCCGCGTATGCTCCATCAGAGCGCATTTTCATAACATGCGATAAGGTACGGTACTCCCGGGGAGAATTTCAGGTCAAGTCTCGCCCGGGCCTGCGGAGTCCTCTTTCCATTCGCCCTAGGGTCCAGCTTCCTCCGGTCCAACTGGAGGAAGGACACACACCCCGGGCCGATATCAAGAGGCGGCTCGCCGCCCAAAACGATTGACAAATAGCGCTGCGGGGCGAGAGGCCTCGGAGCAGGCGAGGAAGGGAGGGTCGCCCCTCACGGCTGTCTCTGATGGCTCCCCAGGGGAAGGGAGAGGGGGGAGAAACCTCCCTTGCCGTCGCCGAGGTAAATTCCCACCTCATGGAGGCTCGCGAAGGCGAGGACCAGGTCGAGCTTGCCATCCCCGTTCATGTCCCCAGACGCGAGAGCGATGACGTCGTCCGGAACGCGGAACTTCCCCCCTGGGCGGAAGGAGCCATCCCTGTTGCCGAGGTAGACCGAAACTTCGAGAGAAGTGCGGCTCCCGACCGCAAAATCCAGCACTCCATCGCCGTCGAAACCGCCGACCGCGATCCCATGAGGATTCGTCCCCACTTCAAAGCGCTCGCCCAATTTGAAACCCGTCTCGGCGTCACCCCAGAGCATCCGCACGACGTCATCCCCGCCCAGAACCACCGCAATGTCCGGGCGGCCGTCGCGGTTGAAATCATGGACCGCCATATAGTGGGGAAGGCGCCCCGGGTAGAAGTGCTTGGGCGCGGCGAAGCTTCCGTCACCCTTGTTGATGAGAACCGAGACGTGGTGCTGGCCGAGGCCTCCCACGGCGATGTCCGTCTTTCCGTCGCCGTTCAGGTCCGCCAACACGAGGATGTGCAGTCCGCGGAACAAGGGATATTCCACGGGCTTTTCGAAGCCGCCGTCGTCCCTCCCGAAGAAGACCAGGATCTTCCCCGGCACCGCCTGGGAGACGACCAGATCGGCGCGCCCGTCCCCGTTCAGGTCGGCGATGCCCACCGAGACCGCGGCGGGGACAGGCAGGGTGCGCCTCCGGGGGAACTGTCCCTTCCCGTCGCCGTACAGAATGGTCACTTGGCTCGAGCCGGTCTCGGCGCTGACGAGATCCAACGCGCCGTCCCCGTCCACGTCGCCCACCACCACCCAGGCCGGCCCGCTGCCCACCGGGAGGGCCGTCGTCCGGGCGACGCCTCCCCTCCCATCTCCAAAGAGAACGACGAGCTGCTTCTCCGCGGAGGCGGCAACGACGATGTCGAGCTTACCGTCTCGATCGAGGTCTGCGAGAGCGAGGGCGTGGGGGAACCGGCCGGCCTTCGCGTGGCCCGGCGGCGCCGCGTCGGCCGGGGGGGCGCAAAGGAGGAGCCCGAAGCAAAGGAGCGAACCCAAAAGACCGCCCGGTCGCCGGAAGCGGGCGGGCAGGAGGTTGCACGCGGGCGCAGGCCCGGCGGAATTCCCCGGATTCGTCCGTCCCCCACGCCTACCTTTGCCCACTCGCCGGCCTCCGCTCCAAACTCCGGACGTAGGCGATGATGTCCCGTATCTCATCGTCGCTCAACCACTGCCCGGTGGGCGGCATGAAACGGGACTTCCCCAGCCGCGTCCCGCCTTCTTTGATGATCTTCAGGAGCTCCCTATCGGTAACGCCGCGCATGAAGGAGGGGTCTGTTAAGTCCGGCACCGGAACGGGTGGCCGCGCGATTCTGGAGGTGAGGTCCCATCCGCGGCCGTCCTGCCCGTGGCACAAGACGCACCGCTCCGTGTAGAACATCTTGCCCCGCTCCCAACTGTTCCGGGAGGCGGCTTCCTCCGGCTGCCCGCCTGCGGCGGGGAGTGTTCCCGCAGCCGTCCAGATCGACACGAAGATCGGGAGGAGTCGGCCCCCCGCGACGCGGCGCAGCGGCATCTCCGTTAGCGGCGGTTGATGATTTGAAGCGCTTGCCCGAGGGCCTGAGGCGACCCCTGGGCGGAGACCTTGGGGATCTGCGCCTT
Organism: uncultured Nitrospinaceae bacterium; assembly: GCA_964394385.1. Taxonomy (GTDB): domain Bacteria; phylum UBA8248; class UBA8248; order UBA8248; family UBA8248; genus CAYMWZ01. Next base: position 4,658 of record CAYMWZ010000206.1, read on the forward strand.
CTGCGGAGGGAAAATGAGCGGCTGCTTGATCTCGCCTCCCCAGACGATGACGTGGCGCAAGAGGAGGCCCCCAAGAAGCACGAGATGGAGCTTGGCGAAAAGGGGCCACCCGACCAGCCACCCCTCATCCCGCTTGTAGATCTTCTTCATTATGGGCTCGAGGATGCTGAGAACGACCGGAAGGAGAACCCCCACCACCTCGACACCCCAGAGGAACCAGGGGCGAAGCGATCCTTCCCGCAATGCCGCGGCCGCCACGCGCTCCCCCACCGACCCCGCGGACAGGGCGTCAAGGAAGCGGCTCATCCAGAAATACTCCACGAGGATGGCCAGCAGGACGAAGCCCCCCAGGATGGGGGCTGCCTTCTCAAGGCCCACCCCCTGGATCCGCTCCCGCGCCTTCGGGGGAAAGGGAAGAATCTTCACCACATAGACGTTGATGGCGCACACCGCCAGGCCGGCCGAAAGCCCCGATAGGAGGAACAGGGTCGGCAGAAATTGCTTCGACCACAGCGGGATGAACTGCGTCGCGGAAAGCAGAAAGCCGGTGTACAGGCACATCAAAATCCCGAGGGGAACGGAAACGACGGCCAGGATCAGTCTCCAGATCCGGGCGGCCTCGAAGTACCACGCGGCGGCGAGGGCGACGCTCACCGGCACGAAGACGCCGATGATCCACCCGCCCATGGCCATCCAAGAGCCGGTGTTCGTCATGAAGAGCGGGAAGAAGACGCCGCGCTCGGGCTTGCCCAAGTGCAAGGTCAGGACCGCCCCTCCGATCACCATGAACGGCAGGACGAGGAGGGCCGAAAGCCCCGAGAGTGCGTGATAGCGGGGCTTGTGGCCGGCGACCAGCTCCGTGATCGCGGCGACGATAAGGATGCCTCCCGACATGCCCCCAAGAAATAGATACCACGGGATATGGAAGGTCGCTCCCCATTTGTTCGTTATCAAAACGATGGGATCCATCTCGCCCGCTCCCCC
>CAYMWZ010000207.1:0-5617 GCA_964394385.1 uncultured Nitrospinaceae bacterium
TTCCCCCCGGTCATCGGGATCGGCCTGATGCTCTCCTTCCAATTCACGCTCCCGGATTTTTTCCTCCCCATGGAATTGAAGACGATCGACTACCGCTTCCGCTGGCGCGGGCCCACCGCCATGCGCGAGGGCCTCCTGGCGGTGGACCTCGACTCCGAGAGCGCCCGCCGCTACGTGCCGGCCGAGAGGCGCCCCTGGCCGTGGCCCCGGCAGATGTACGCGGGGCTCATCGACCTGCTCGCCCGGCTGGGCGCCCGGGCGGTCATCTTCGACATCTTCTTCCCCCACCCCCGGCCGGAGGAGGATCGGCCCTTCATCGAAGCCGCCCGCCGCTCCGGCCGGGTCTACCTCGCCGTGGGCCTCCCCCCGCCCCGGAGGGGGGAGCCCCTCCTGGAGGCGCCGCCCCAATGGAGCCACTCGCTCCTCCGCTTCTCCCCCACCGGCTACGTCGGCCCCCCCCGGGCGGGCCCCGAGGCCGGCCTTCACACCTTCGCCGAGCTCGCCCGCACGGCCAAAGGGGTCGGGCACATCAACCGCGCGACCGACACCGACGGCATCATGCGGCGGCTCCCCCTCCTCATCGAGGTCCGCGGGGGCTACTACCCGGCGCTCGCCTTCGGGGCGGCGCTGGACGCGCTGGGCGCCGACCGCGAGAGCCTGGAGGTCGAATGGGGCCGCTCCATCTCCTTCCTCACCCGCGAGAAGGGGGAGGGCCGGAGGACGCACCGGATCCCCATCGACTCCCAGGGGCGCATGGTGGTGAACTTCACCGGCCCCTGGGGCCACCTGCCCGACCGCCATATTCCTTACTGGCAACTCATCGAATCCTCCCGCAGCCCCGAGGGGATGGCGCGGCTGCGGGGAAAATTCGAGGGCGCGCTGGTGGTCGTGGCCAACCTGACCGAGGCCGCCCAGGACCGGGGGCCCACGCCGGTCGACGGGGACTACCTCTTCGGCGAGCTGCACCTGAACGTGCTGCACACCATCCTGGCCGGCCGGTTCATCCGCGACTTCGCCACGGGCTCCTGGATGAGCGACGCCGGGGTGGCGTGGGTGAACATCGCGGCGCTCCTGGGGACGGCGGGGCTGCTCGCCCTGCTCGCCGCCGCCGCGGGCCCCCTCCTCATCGGGCTCCTCGGCGTGGCGATCGGGGCGGGCTACGTCTTCACGGCCCAGTACGCCTTCTCGGCCCACGGCGTGGCGCTCCCCCTGCTGACGCCCGCGGGAGCCACCTTCCTCACGATGATCCTCATCCTGATGCTCCGCATCGGCCGGGCCGAGGCCGAGAGCCGCTTCTTCACCCAGACGCTGGAGCTCTACTTCCCCCCCGACCTCGTGCGCCGCTTCCTCAAGGAGCGCGAAAAGATGCTGCGGTGGCAGGACCGGATGGAGCTGAGCGTCCTCTTCTCGGACGTCCAGGGCTTCACGGCCTTCTCGGACCGGGAGGACCCGGCCGAGGTGAAGAAGGTCCTCGCGGAGTATCTGGACGCCATGACCCACATCATCTTCGAGCACGGGGGGACCCTGGACAAATTCATGGGGGACGGGATCCTCGCCTTCTTCGGCTTCGCCCCGCCGGAGGCGGACGGCGCCGGGGAGGCCGACCTCGCGCGCCAGGGCGCGGTCTCGGCCGTCCGGGCGGCGCTCGCGATGCAGCGCAAGGTGGCCGAGCTCAACCGCCGGTGGGCGAGCCAGGGGCGCCAGACCCACCGGGTGCGGATCGGGGTGAACACGGGCTTCGTCACGGTGGGCAACATGGGCGGCTCCCAGCGGATGGACTTCACCGTCCTGGGGAGCGAGGTGAACAAGGCCCAGCGCTTCGAGAGCGCCTCCCCGCCGGGGGGCCTCCTCCTGGGCAAGAAGACCTACCACCTCGGCCGGGAGGGCCTGCCGCCCGAGCTCTCGGGCCGGTTTGTGCAGAAGTCGGTTTCGGTCAAGAATATCGACCATCCCATTGAGGTGTTCGAGCTGGAGGGGCTCGATGAGGACGCGCGGCCCGAAGGCCCACCCGAAGGCGCGCCCCAAGGCGCCCGCTGATCGCCCGCCCCCCCGGGGGGCGCGCCGCAGAGCGGGGATGCTCGCCCTCGCGGGCCTCCTCCTCGCCCTCTGCGCGGCCGGGGGGGGAGGCGCCCTCGGGGAGACCCACCGGAGGGAAGGGCTGGAGAAGCCCCCGGGCATGACGGGGACTCCGGGTCACGCCCCCGACTTGACCCTCGAGCGCGCCCTCAAAGGCCCCCCGGCCGGGAGGCGCTCCCTCATCCTCTGGACCGAGGGCGAGGCCGAGGGGGAGGGCCGGGCGCGCGCCGAGGCCCTCGAGCGCGCGGCCGGGGAGGCAGAGGCGCATCTCAGAACCCAGGGCCCGGGGGCCGCCTTCGCCCTGAGCGCCAAGGCCCGCCCCCTGGGGGAGGCCTCCTGCCAGGCGCCCGCCCCGGGCCGAGCGCGCTGCCGCCTCCGGGCCGAGGTCTTCTTCTCCCTCTCCCCCCCGGCCGCCGCCGCGCCCGGCGATGATCCCCTCATGCGGCCCGGGGCGCCCCTCACGGTGAGCGTCCGGCCGGAGCGGAACCTCTACCGCAAGGGAGAGGAAATCGTCCTCCGCCTCCGGGTGAACAAGCCCGCCCACGTCCGGCTCGTGGCGATCGGCCCCAAGGGCGGGATCTTCCAGCTCCTCCCGAACGCCTTCCGCAAGGAGAGCCTGCTCGCCGAGGCCGGGCGGGACCACCTCATCCCCGACCCCGTCCTCGACCGCTACCGGATCCGGGTGACGGGCCCCCCCTACGGGAAGGAGACCTTCATCCTCTACGCCAGCACGGCGCCCCTCCCCGCGATCCCCCTCGAGGGGGCGGGGGCCGCCCTCGGGCGCTTCGCCGGAAGCCGAGCCGAACTGGAGGTCCTCACCCGCAGGGTGGGCGCCGAGAAGGCCCCCCCCGCCGAGTTTTTCGAGACGGAGACCACCGTCCAAACCCGGCCTTGAAAAAAGTATTGAATTTCCGGATAATCGTCTTATAAGGGAATTCGTTTCGGCGAGCATCCACCCCTCCCTCCGAGGAGGGCCGAAGGTGAGGCGGGTCCATTTCTCGGTTGAGTCGCATCCTCCCCCGGTCCGGATGGCGCGCTCCGCTCCGCGTGGATTCATCCGCCACATCCTCCTCGCCCTTCTTTGCGCCTCGGCCATCGGGCTCGCGCCCGGCCCCGCGGCCGGCCAGGGCAACACACGGCTCGACCTCCTCTTCATCGGCCCGCTCCGCACGGGGAGGCGGCCCTGCGACCAGGCGCCCTACGCCGTCCGGGCGCGGTACGAGAGGACGATCGAGCGCCGCCTGACGGCGTTCCGCCTCCTCCCCGAGAAGCGGTTGAAAGAGGCGGCCGCCGGCCGGGAACCCACCTTCGACGAGTACGCGGCCGGCAACTTCCGCCTCGCCCGCGAGGTCGGCCGCCGGGCGGGGGCGGACTTCGTCTTCATGCTCGACTACGGCGTGGCAGAGGTTCTGGCTTCGCCGAGCGGCTTCGGCTGCCGGTACACCATCCGCCTCATCGATGCGGGCAACCCACACAAGGATCCGTACGAGGAGTCGGCCTACTTCCACCTGTTCATGGGCCACGAGGAGGCGAGCGCGGCCGGGGGGCAGATGTTCCGGAGCCTCTTCGTGGAGCAGGCGGGGGCCGACATCCGGCAGGCCCTCGCCCGCAAGGCCGCCTCCGCCGCGGCCCAGGCGGGGACCTCCCCGGAGGCGCTCGCCCGGGAGAAGGAACGCGCCGGGCGCGAGCGGGCCGAGGCCGGGCGCCTCAGGCGGGAGCGCGAGCTCGCCGAGGCGCAAATCGAGAAGTTGCGCCGGGAGCAGGAGCGGATGGAGGCTGAGCGCAAGCGCTTGGCAGAGCAGCGCCGGGCCGAGGAGGCGCGCCTGAAGGAGCAGCAGGAGAGGCTCGAGGCCGAGCGCCGCCGCATGGCCCAGGAGCGGGAGCAGCTCGCCAAGAAAGCCCAGGAGGAGAAGCGGGAGGAGCGGCAGGAGCGGGAGAAGGAGGCCGGCGCGGCCCTCGAGCTGGAGAAGGGGATCCAGGCCCAGCTGGGCCAGCTCGCCCGCCAGCTCGAGGATCTCCGCCGGGCGCGCGAGGAGGCCGAGAAGAAGCGCCGCGCCGAGCTCCAGAGGGGGCGCCCGGCGGCCATCTTCTTGAGGAGCCCCCGGCCCAACGAGCGCGTCGAGACCGAGACGGTGCGCCTGGAGGCCGCCGTCACCTCAGAGGCCGGCATCCAGAAGGTGGAGGTCCTCCTGAACGGGGAGCCCGCCTCGGCGCCGGGCGGGCGCGCGATCGGGATCGAGCCCGCGGGGAGGCGCCGGGAGATCGAGCTATCGCGCGTCGTCCAGGCCAGGCTGGGGGAGAACGAGCTCAAGGTGGTCGTGACGACCGAGGCGGGCGCCCGCTCGGAGCGGGCGGTGCGCTTCACCCGCGAGCGGCCCGTCGGGAACATCCACGCCGTCGTGATCGGGGTGGACGCCTACAAGCGGGTGCCGAGGCTGCGCTACGCCGTCCGCGACGCCCGGGCCTTCGCCGACTACCTGACGGGCCACCTGGGGGTGCCCAAGGGGAACGTGACCCTCCTCCTGGACGAGGCGGTCACCCTGCGCTCGCTCCTCACGGAGCTGGGGGTGGCGCTCCGCCGGGCGGCGGGGCCCAAGGACACGGTGCTGATCTACTACGCCGGCCACGGGGCCACCGAGCCCGACAGCGCCAACCCCGACGGGGACGGCCTGGAGAAGTACCTCCTCCCCCACGATGCCGACCCCGACGCCCTCTTCGGGACGGCGCTCTCCATGGCGGCGCTCCAGAGCGTCTTCGGGAGGATCCGCAGCGACCGGCTCATCTTCCTGGCCGACGCCTGCTACTCCGGGGCGGTGGGCGGGCGGACCATCCTCACCGCGCGGCGGGCCACGGTGTCGGAGAACTTCATGAACCGCCTCTCCCGGGGGAAGGGCCGGATCATCCTCTCGGCCGCGGGCGCCAACGAGGTCGCCAAGGAGGACGAGCGGCTCGGCCACGGCGTATTCACGTACCACCTGATCGAAGCCCTGAAGGGCAAGGCTGACAAGGACGGGGACGGCTACGTCACCGTGGACGAGGCCTTCGCCTACCTCGCCTCCGTCGTCCCCCGGGCCACCGGCCAGACCCAGACCCCCGTCCGCAAGGGGGAGACCGTCGGCCAGGTCTACCTGGGGCGCGCCCAGGCCGCGCGCTAGAGGCGGCCGCTCCGCCGAAGAAGGCCCAGCCCCGCCAGGGAGAGGGCAAGAAGAAGACCGAAGCCGGCCGCCTGCCCCCACGTCCCCACCAAGAGCGCCCCGAGGAGGAACATCGCCCCGAAGAGGGCGGCGCTCAGGAGCGCCCACTGGGCGAGGAGGCCCAGCCAGGGCGTCCCCGCCTCGCCCGGCCCGCGGGCGGGCCCCCAGGCGCCCGGCGGGCGGGCCTCCCGCCAGAAGCGGCGCAGCACCTCCCCCTCAACGGGAGGCGTCAGGTAGGTCGCCAGGAGCATGGCCGCCGCCCCCACCGCCACCTCGGCCGTCAGGAGAAGCGTGAAGGAGGGCGGCTCCCCCCCCAGGTGCAGGGCGAGGGCCCCCGCCGCGGCGAG
>CAYMWZ010000208.1:0-5617 GCA_964394385.1 uncultured Nitrospinaceae bacterium
TCGCCCCCCGCGGGACCCTGGCCGGAGCTCCAGGCGTTCAGCCCCGCGTCGATGTCGACGGAGAACTGCTGGAGCTCGACTCCCTGCTCCTGGAGGGCGTCGCGGAGGGTCCTGAGGCCGGACATCACGGTGTCTCTCACCCACGCGCTCTCCACCGTCACCCGGGCGTTCAGGGCGCCGGACTCCATCCGAAGCTCCATGTGAACCCTCCCGAGGGCGGGGGGCTCCAGCCGGAGACGGGCGAGGGCCACGTCGTCCTGCAAGGCCAGCTTCATCTTGGCCAGGGCGGCCTCAAGGATTTGGCGCTGAACCTGGACCCTGAGAAGGGTGTCGAGCTGGGGGTTCCCGGAAGGCGCCGCCTCGGGCTTTTTCTCGGACCCCGAGGAGGCCAGTGCCTCGCCGGACTTCCCGGCAATCCATTTGCCCTCGCCCTCCTCCGAATCCGGGGAGGCGCCGAAATCTCCCTCCGCCGGAAGACCCTCGCTCCCCGCGGCCAGGTGCGGGTGGACGGGCGCCGCGGGATGGGGGCGGTCGGGGTCTCTCAAAAACCGGGCGACATGACGCACCGGATTCTCTGGGTCGCCTTCCTCCTCCCCCTCGGCCGCCTGGCCCGCCCAAAGGACAGGGGGCTCTTCCGCATCAGAGCCCTCGGGCGTCGCCGGGGCGGAGGATTCATCCGGCGCGGGGGCAGAAACTCCTGGCAGCTCCTCCTCGGTCCCCTCTCCCTTTCCGCCCGGCGGGTTTCCCCCGTGCGGCAAGCCGGCCCCGGAGAGGAGCTCATGCGCGGCATCCGCCACCGCCGGCCCATACGCCCCCTGTCCCGTTCCGGCGGGGGCCTCCTCCGACGCTCCCCGGGGCAGCGCCCCGGCAAAGAGCCACTCCTTCGCCTTCGTCGAGGTGGCAGCACCCACGCCCGAGGGCTCTCCGCGAGAGCCCTCCGCGGCGGGCTGCGCCAGGCTCTCCCCGTCCTCCGGTGGGCTCGCGGCCCAACCATCCTCCAACGGCTCTCCGTCGGGCTCGCCGCCGGAAAGCGCGGACAGGGCTCTCGCCAGCGCCTCCTGCAACGCGGAATCTCCCCCTCCGCCCTCCGCCGCGGGGGCACTCCCCCCCGCCGCGGCGAGGTCAAAGCCCAGCGCCTCCAGCCTTTGCTGAACGGCGCGGCTCAGCCCGATGGGCAAGAAGAAAGCAAACGCCGGCACATCCCCCGGCGCGGGGCCGTACCCCTGGCTTGGGGACGGATCGGCCGGGGCGGGAGCCGGCCCGTTCGCCTTCTTCGGGCCGTCCCCGGCCTCGCCCCGCTTGGAGGAGGAGGTTTCGCCTCCCGCCCGGGGGGCGGAGGCCCCTCGCTCGGCGGCCCCGGAGGGGCTCCCCTCGGCGCCGGAGGGAGCGGTCCCCTTCTCCCCCTGGGGCTCTGGCAGCTCGCGCCCTCTCGCCTCCTGGGCGCGCTCCCGGCCCAAACTGCCGGGGGAGGAGGAGACCTCCTCGGACCCGGTCCGTCCCGGGCGGCGCTCCTGGCTCGCCGCAAGAAGGGCGTTCTCGAAGCCGCCCTCGCCGGAGGTTTTCTCTTTCGGGTTGGCAGGCGGGAGGAGCATTTCCAAAAGCTCTACCGAGAGTCCGGGAACGCTCGCCATCATCTTCTCCCCCATCGAGGATGCCGTTGTCGGAAGGGCGCATTCCCCTCCACCGGCCGGGCTTCTTTCACAAGCCGTGCCAAATTGGGGGATCACTGTATCCGACTGATTTTTATGACTTTATCTTAACGGCCTTCGGCCCCTCTCCCCCGAGGAGGCGGAAAAAGGTGCCGCGGCAGAGGAGGGAATTGCCCTGGCGGGGTGAGGAGGAAGCCTGGACGCCCCGGGGAGGAGGGTTATCTGCTCCGTGGGGCGGGCTGGGGGGGCCTTGTGCGAGCGAGCAATTCGCTGATCCGGGCCGCCCGCTCGGGCTGGACCACCGCGAGGATGGCCCCGGCCTTCTTGACCTGCATGTTCCGCAAGATCTCGACGGCGAGGTTGATTTCGAGGGTGTTGACCAACTGGGCGGCCGCATCCGGGGACATGGCGGTGTAGGCGCGCACCAAGTGATCGAGGCGCTCATCCTTGACGGATTGGAGGCGCTCGATCGCCTTTTGGACGCGCGACTCGACTTCCTTCAAGTTGTCGAGCCGCTTCTTGATGTCCGCCCGCAACTCCTGGAGGCGCCCCTCCTCCCGGCGAATCTCGACCTCGCGCTGATCGAGCTCCCGCCGCTTCTTCTCAAGCTCCTGAAGCAGCTGATCCGTGAGGCGCGCCTCGACGGGAGGAGCGGGCGGCTGGGCCGGCTCCTTCTTCGCGTCGGGCCTCGCCCCGCCGGCGGCCGGGGGCGCGGGCTGGGTGGCGGGTGGGGCGGGCGCGGCGGCAGGAGGCTGGGCGGGGCCGGCCATCCCCTCGCCGGGCGAAAGAAGAACGCACGCCAAGACGAGATGCGCACCCCCCGCAGCGGCCCGCATGAACCTACGCACCTTTGGCATTTCTTCCTCTCGCGCGGGCGGCAAAGCGGATTCCTGCAGTGTCGTCCAGCTCGATCGCCTCCCTCCAGCGCTGGTCGCGCTCCTCCTCCTCGAGGTGCCTTTCCTTGAGCCTCTCGAAAATCTTCCGTCGCGTGATGGCGAGGGCCATCTCCCTCCGCCTGCGGCGCACCTCGGCCTCGACCTTGCGCAAGAGGTCGTGCTGATAGCGGATCCGCACGCCCTGCGCCCCGAAAAAGGCAAGATACACTTGGGCCCTCTGGCTCGGAATCCCTTCCCGGGTCGCCTGATCGGTCATCTCGCTCTGGGCCTGATCGAGCTTCCCTTGAAGGGAGCGGAGCCGGTGGAGCTCGCGCACGCGGACTCCCTCAAAGGAGGCGAACTCCTTCATCTTCGCCTCCTCCTGCATCCGGCGGAGCCTGAGGACGGCCTCCAGCGGGAAGCGCCTGGCCACGCGCTAGCCCCTGCGGCCGGCCGACGGGGGGAGGACCGGCGCCCTGGGGGGAGAGGGCTGCGCGAGCGCCACATCGCGCAGGGCGGAGGCCGCCGACTCGTAGGAGACGGCCTCCGTCACCCCTTGCCTGATGAAGTTCACCATCCGGGAGCGCAGCTCGACGGCCCGGTCCACGCGGGAGTCCGAGCCCTTCACGTAGGCCCCCACCTGGATGAGGTCGGCCGACTCCTCATACGCCGCCGCCAGGGAGACGAACTCTCCGGCCGCCTGCAGGTGCTCGTCGGGGACAACCTCAATCATCAACCGGCTCTTGCTGGCCAAGACGTCCACGGCGGGATAGATGTTCTGCGAGGCCAGGCGTCGCGAGAGGACGATATGGCCGTCCAGAATCGCCCGCGTGGCGTCGGAGATGGGCTCAGCCATGTCGTCTCCCTCGACGAGGACGGTGTAGAAGGCGGTGATGGAGCCCTTGGTCGTGACGCCCGCCCGCTCGACGAGGCGGGGAAGCAAAGCGAACACCGAGGGCGTGTAGCCCTTCGTGGTGGGAGGCTCCCCGATCGAGAGGCCCACCTCGCGCTGCGCCATGGCAAACCGCGTGATGGAGTCCATGAGCAAGAGGACGTCCATCCCCTGGTCACGGAAATGCTCGGCGACCGCCGTGGCCAGGAAAGCGCCCCGCAGGCGCACGAGGGGAGGCTGATCGGAGGTGGCCGCCACCACGATGCTGCGCGCCAACCCCTCCGGGCCCAGGACGCGGTCGACAAATTCCTTCACCTCGCGCCCACGCTCTCCCACCAGGGCAACCACGGTGACGTCCGCCTTGGTGTGCCGCGCCATCATGGCCAGGAGGGTGCTCTTCCCCACCCCGCTGCCCGAGAAGATGCCCATCCGCTGGCCCTTTCCGATGGTGAGCAGGCCGTTGACGGCGCGGATCCCCACGTCCAGCAGCTCCGAGATGATGGGGCGGGAGAGAGGGTTCAACGGCTCAGCATAGAGGGGCCTCGCCTGAAGCCCCTCGATGGCCCCGCGGCCGTCCAACGGATTGCCCATGCCGTCGATGACGCGGCCCAGCATGGAGGAGCTGACGTGCGCCGCCGCCCGGCCGGCGACGGCCCGGATGGTGCTGCCCGGCGCAATCCCGCGCGCCTCTCCCAGCGGCATGAACAAGACCCGGGAGTCCCGGAAGCCCACCGCCTCGACCATCACCGGCTCGCCGCCGTGGATGGGATCGACGGCGCACACGGCACCCACCGGCAAGCCCGGTCCGCTCCCTTCGATGAGAAGGCCGACGACCTGGAGGACTTTCCCCAGGGCCCGGGAGGTTTCGATTCCCTCGAGGCGGCTCCTGTATTGGGCCAAAGAAACCTGACTCACGCGTCAGCCTCCTCCGTGCGAGAGCTGCCCAGCTCTTTCGGACGATACGATTGGGCCGGAGGCTGTTCCTGCGCCCTTGGCTCCTCGGCGCGGGGGGGAGGCGGAGTCTCCTGAGGCGGGGCCGGACCCTCCTCCCCGCGAGAGGGGGCCGTCATGCGCTCCAGTCTCTCCTCAAGGGCCGCCCGGAGCGCTTGGTCCACTTCTGCCACCTGCATTTCGAGGCGGGCATCCACCTCCCCGAAATTCGACTCCAAGATGCAACCGCCCCGGGAGATGGCGGGGTTCGGCACGATCTCAGCCAGGGAGACACCCTCGGCCGCTTCATCGAGGGAGCCGCGCACTTCCTCAAGGAGCGCGCAATCCTCCGGGTTCACCTGGACTTTGACCCTCCCCCACCCGACGGCCCGCTCCAAGGCATGGCGGACCACGCTGGCAACCGCGTCCGGGCGGAGGTGAAGCTCGCTGTGGAGAATCTTCTTGCCCATCAGCAGCGCCAGCTCGAAGATTTCGCGCTCGGCGGAGCGCAAGATCTCGGCCCGTTGGCTCAAGAGGGCCTGGACCTCGCGCGCGAACTTCTCCAGGACGGGCATCAGCTCAGCCCGCACCTCCTCTCTCGCCTTGGCCAATCCTTGAGAATATCCTTGCTCGGAGCCCTCGGCCTGGGCCCGAGCGCGAATGTCCGCCGCCTCGGCCTGGGCTTGCGCCAAGAGCTCTTCCCGCAGCTGGGCCTCCGATTTGGCTGGGGCCTCGTCGGCGAGGGGATCCTCCTCCACAATCACCTCGTGGGACCCGTCCGCGGAGGGCTTCCTCGCCGAGACGAAGCGCGAAAAGACGCTCTTGGGCCGGCCGCCGGCCTTCGCCATGGGTTCAAAACCGGGACGGGGAGGTTTTTTCTCGGGTGGCGCTGCCTCGTCTTTGGGAGGCTCTTTGCCGGCGGGCTCAGGCGCCCCGCCACCCAGGGAGGCGGGGAATTCGGCGACCTTCTTCTTATTAGGCGCAGGCCGCGAGGGGGTCTTTTCCTCGGCCTTTTTAGCAGTAGGCGCGGGCCGCGGGGGGGTCTTTTCCTCGGCGCCCTCCTCTCCGGGGGAGGCGCTTTTCTCCTCCCTCAACTTCCGCCAAATGGAGATGGCGCGACGCTCTTCAGGAATCTCCTTCCGCTCGAGCTTCGCCAGGGAATACGGCTCCCCTGCGTTCCCGGGCAAGATTTTGGCCGGCACAGGATACCTTGCCTCCTCTCTAGAGGAAGACGTCTCCGCCGCCGCCCCGGGCGATGACGATCTTGCCCT
>CAYMWZ010000209.1:0-5587 GCA_964394385.1 uncultured Nitrospinaceae bacterium
CAACCGCATCATCAAGCCGCTGCTCCGCGAGCAGGAGGGCGGCGCGGAGGAGCCTCCCCCGGATGAGGATGGCTACGTCGAGGGGGGCAAGGACGTCATCAGCAAGAAAAAATACGAATACCTCATCGTGGACGACAAGAGCCGCACGGTGAGCCTCAAGGAGCGGGGGGTGGCCGAGGCCGAGAAGCTCCTCCGCCGGGGCGGGGTGCTGGGGAGCAATCAGAGCCTCTACGACATGGCCAGCATCACCACTCTCCATCACGTGGAGCAGGCGCTCAGGGCGCATGTCCTCTTCACCCGCGATATCGACTACGTCGTGAAGGAAGACCAGGTCGTCATCGTCGATGAATTCACGGGGCGCCTCATGCCGGGGCGGCGCTACAGCGACGGGCTCCACCAGGCGCTCGAGGCCAAGGAGGGGGTGAAGATCCAGGAGGAGAACATCACCCTCGCCACCATCACCTTCCAGAACTACTTCCGCCTGTACGCGAAGCTGGCCGGCATGACGGGCACGGCCGACACCGAGGCGGCCGAGTTCAGCTCGACCTACAAGCTGGACGTCGCGGTCATCCCGACGAACTGCCCCCTCATCCGGACCGAGTACGCCGACCTCGTCTTCCGGACCGAGCGCGAAAAGCTGAACGCCGTGGTGGAGGAGATTCAGGAGTGCCACCGGGAAGGCCAACCCGTCCTGGTGGGGACCATCAGCATCGAGAAAAGCGAGATGCTCTCGACGTTGCTCAAGCGGAGGGGCGTCCCCCACCACGTCCTGAACGCCAAGCACCACGAGCGGGAGGCCGAGATCATCGCGCAGGCGGGGCGGAAGGGCGCCACCACCATCTCCACCAACATGGCCGGCCGGGGGACCGACATCCTCCTCGGCGGCAACCCCGAGTTCCTCGCCGCGGCCGAGGCGAAGGGGACCGAGGAGCCCGGCTACCAGGAGGCCCTCCAGAAGTACCGGGCGCAGTGCGCCGCCGAGCACGATGAGGTCGTCGCCCGGGGGGGGCTCCACGTCATCGGCACCGAGCGCCACGAGAGCCGCCGGATCGACAACCAGCTCCGGGGCCGCTCGGGCCGCCAGGGAGACCCCGGAAGCTCCCGCTTCTATCTCTCCCTGGAGGACGACCTCCTGCGCATCTTCGGGTCCGACCGCATCAAGGGGATCATGGAGAGGCTGGGGATGGAGGAGGGGGTCCCCATCGAGGCCAGGATGGTCACCCGCGCCATCGAGAACGCCCAGAAGCGCGTCGAGGCCCATCACTTCGAGATGCGCAAGCACCTGCTCGAATACGACGACGTGATGAACAAGCAGCGTGAGGTGATCTACACCCTGCGGCGCACCATCCTGGAGGGGAGCGACGTCTCGGAGCGCATCCGGGAGATGGCCGCCGCAATCCTGGACGGCCTCCTCGACCTTCACCTTCCCGAGGCCGAGCATTTCGAGGAGTGGGACCTCCAGGTTTTTGTCGGCGCCATCGAGCGCCAGTACGGCATCGCGGGGCGCGTGGAGGGGCGGAAGGTCACGTTCCTCAAGCCCGAGTGCGTCATCGACATCGAGGAGGAGCCGCGGGAGCAGGTGGCGGAGCGGATGCACGAGCTCATCGAGAAGGCCTTCCGCGCCAAATACGCCGCCTTCGACGAAAAGACTGTCCGGGACCTCGAGCGGGTCGTCTACATCCAGATCCTCGACGCCCAGTGGAAGGACCACCTCACCGGCATCGAGCACCTGAAGGAGGGCATCGGGCTGCGCGGCTACGCCCAGGTGAACCCCCTGAACGAGTACAAGCGCGAGGCCTTCAACTTGTTCGAGGCCTTGAATGACCGCATCGAATCGGAGACCATCCTCTATCTCTACCGCCTCGACGTGGGAGAGGAGGGGGTCCGGATCGAGGAGCCCGAGCCGGAGCAGGAGCTCATCTACTCCCACGCCGATGCCTCCGGCTTCAGCGGCGGCGACGGCGGCGGCGTCGCTCAGGCGGCGGCCCCGGTCCGGCGCCAGACGCCCAAGGTCGGCCGGAACGAGCCCTGCCCGTGCGGCAGCGGGAAAAAGTACAAGCACTGCCACGGACGATGAGGCGAATGCGCGCCCCCGCCGGCCTTTTTTCTCTCCTCCTGGCGGGTGTTCTTCTTCTGGGCGGCTGCGCCCTCCCGGCGGCCCTCCGGGGGCCCGGGGCGGCGAGGGAAGCGGGCCCCTTCGTGGTCGGGGGCCTGGTCCTCGATACGGGGGGCCTGCCGATCGGAGGGCTTCCGGTCCAGGTTTTCTCCTCGGAGCGCCCCGTTTCGCCTGACCCCCGGCTGGACCTCAAGCATCTCACCCTGCTGGCCGAGGGGGAGACGGCGGCGGACGGCTCCTACCGCCTCTCGTTTCCGGTGAAGGCGGCTCCCCCTCTGCGGTACTACCTGAGCTTCTTCGCCCCCGGGCGGTTCGACGAGGTGCGCTTTGCCCGGCCCGCGCGAGTCGACATCACCGACGGCGTCAGGGCGGGGGGGTTCCTGGCGTTGGACCTTCGCCTCCCCTTCCACGGCGCGTGGGCAAAGGTGCAGGAGGTCCTCAAGGCCCACCCCAAGGATTCCGCCAAGGCGCGCATCATCCGCGCCTATGGGATCGCCGAGGAGATCCGCATGAAGGAGGGCGAGCCCGGCGTCGAGGTCTGGTGGTACTATTCGAAGGGGAAGAATTTCTCCTTCTCGGGGGACAGGCTCGTGGGGGAGAGCTCCTTCTCCCCGGTTCTCAAGTAGCCGTCTTTCATCCTTCTGTCTCATCCGCGTGCGAGGGAGGCGTGGTATGGAATTCGGCCTCATGATGCGCGGCCAGTTCTCGCTGGAGGATGACATGCGGGCGCGCTTCGGGGAGCTGATGGAGCAGGCGCGCGCGGCCAAGCGGCTTGGCTTCGCCTCCATCACCAAGGGCTCTCACTACAGCGCTTATCCTTTCCAGGATTTTCAGCAGCTCCCTTTCCTCTCGCGGGTGGCCGCCGAGGCGCCGGGGCTGAGGCTCAACGCGGGCATCGTTCTCCTCCCCCTCCACAAGCCCATGGACCTGGCCGAGCAGCTCGCCACGATCGACGTCATCTCCGGCGGGAGGCTCATCTTCGGGGCCGGCCTCGGCTACCGGGATGTGGAGTTTCAGGGGTTCGGCACCCACCAGAAGGAGCGGGTCAAGCGCATGGTGGAGAACCTCGAGGCCATCCGGCGCCTGTGGACCGAGGACAAGGTCAGCATGAAGGGCTCCCACTTCGAGCTGGTGGAGGCCTCCTGCCCCATGAAGCCCCTCCAGAAGCCCCATCCCCCCATCTGGATCGGGGCGAACAGCGACGGCGGAATCCGCCGGGCGGCCCGCCTGGGCGACTGCTGGTACATCAACCCCCACAACCGCCTCGACACCACCGAGCGCCAGCTCGAGCTCTACCGCCGGGCCCTGGAGGAGGCGAAGAAGCCCTTCCCCAGGGAGCTTCCCATGCGGCGCGAGGTCTTCGTCGCCCGCAGCCGCGAGGAGGCGCTCAGGCTCTGCCGGCCCTACCTGATGACCAAGTACAAGGCCTACCATGAGTGGGGCCAGGACAAGGCCATGCCCAAGGGGGATGACGACCTGGGCCTGGCCTTCGATGAGCTCCTGAGGGACCGCTTCATCCTCGGGTCGCCGGACGAGGTGGCCGAGCAGATCCTCCGCCTGGTCGGGCGGCTGGGGGTGAACCACCTGATCGTGAGCCTCCAGTGGCCCGGCATGCCCCAGGGCCTGGTCCTCGAGACGATGCAGATGCTGGCCGAGGAGGTGTTCCCCCGCGTGCGCCAGGGCGTGCGCTAGGCCGGGGAGGAGGGTTTCCGGTGGCGAGCCCCTCCCCCGCCGCGAGCGAGAGGATCTGCCGCTTCGCCGAGGGCCTGCGCTTCGAGGACCTTCCGCCGGAGGTGGTGGAGAAGGCGAAGCTCCTCGTTCTCGATCTCATCGGGATCGCCCTGGCCGCCCGCTCCACCCCGATCGACGCGCCCCTGCGCGCCGCCGCCCGCGCCCTGACGGGCCGCCTCGCGGGAGAGGGGAGCCCCTCGGCGGATCTGGGGCCTTCGAGCGCGGTGGGGGAGCGGAGGCGGCTCCCCCCGGCGAGCGCGGCGCTCCTGAACGGCGCCCTGGGGCACGCCCTCGACTTCGACGACACCCACACCCTCTCCGTCATCCACACGGCTGCCCCCGTCGTCCCCGCCGCCCTGGCCGGGGCCGAGGCTTTCCGCAAGAGCGGGCGCGAGATGCTCAGGGCCGCCGTGGCGGGCTTCGAGAGCGAGATCCGCATCGGCCTGGCCGCCCCGGGCCGCTTCCACGCCCGGGGCTTCCACATGACGGCCATCGCGGGGGCCTTCGGGGCGGCCCTCGCCTACGGGCTCCTGGCCGGCCTGCGCGGGAAACGCTTGGTTTCCGCCCTGGGAATCTGCGGGAGCCTGGCGGCCGGCATTTTCGAGTACCTGGAGGACGGGAGCCCCGTCAAAGCCCTTCATCCGGGCTGGGCCGCCCACGCAGGCATCGCGGCGGCGGCGCTGGCGGGGGGCGACTTCGGAGGGCCGGCCAGCGTCTTCGAGGGGCGCTTCGGCCTCCTTCGGAGCCACCTGGAGGGGGAGAAATACGACGCCTCCGCCTTGACCTCGGGCCTCGGCGAGCGCTGGGAGACCCTCGCCACCGCCTTCAAGCCCTACCCCTGCGGCCACGTCATCCACGCCTTCCTGGACGCCGCGCTGAGGACGCAGCAGGAGGGCGGGTTCCCCCCCGAGGCGATCGACGCTGTCCTCTGCCACGCCGCCAAGGGGGCCATCGACCTCGTGCTGGACCCCATCGAGGCCAAGCGCCGCCCCCGCTCCGAGTACGACGCCAAGTTCTCCCTCCCCTATTGCCTGGGGAGCATTTTCGTGCGGGGCCGCTGCGGAGTGGAGGAGTTCGAGGCCGAGGCTGTCCGCGACCCGCGGGTCCTGGCGGTGGCCGCGAAGGTCGCCTACCGGCGTGAGGACGGGTTCGATTTCCCCCGTTTTTTCCCCGGCAAGATCGAGGTGCGCCTGAGGGACGGCCGGACGTTCGCCGCCGAGGAGAAGCACCAGCGCGGCTGCCCCGAGAACCCCCTTTCGGAGGAGGCGGTGCGCCGGAAATTCCTCGACAACGCCGGGCGGACCCTCTCCCCCTCCCGCGCCGGGGCGCTGGCCGAGGCCATCCTCCGGCTGGACGCTCTGGAGAGCGTCGAGCCCATCGCGTCCGCCCTGCGCGAAGCGTGAGGGCACCTCAGCGGCTGTTCGGCAGCCGGTCCTCGATCACGGTCACGAAGTCGGGGATGACGCGGAAGCGGATCTCCTCGCCCACGTCGATGCGCATGTTCGGGTGGGCGTGGATGGTGAGCCGCTGGCCCCGCCCCAGCTCCGCCAGGAGTTCCACCACGAGGGTGATGTACTGGCCCCCGTAGGTGATCCGGCGGACCCTCCCGAGGAAGGGCCCCTCCGGGTCGATCTCGAAGCTCTCGGGCCGGATGGAGATGAAGGCGTCGGTGCCGAAGTCGAGGCCCCGCATCGAGAGGCAGGGGATGGGGCCGATCGAGGTCATCACCTCGTCGTAGCC
>CAYMWZ010000210.1:0-5557 GCA_964394385.1 uncultured Nitrospinaceae bacterium
CGCGCGAGCGCCCGGACCTCGCGGGCATCGCGTCCAAGCTTTCTCTGGCCGAGAAGATGGAGCACATCGTCGTCGTGGGAAACGGCGGCTCCATCCGCAACGTGTGGGCGCTCTACCGCGCGCTGGCCGAGGGGCGCTGCCCCCGGAGGATGCACCTTCTGGACGGGACGGACCCGAGCGGCCTGTTCGGCGAGCTGCTCGCCGCGCGCGGGAGGTTCTCCCCCCGGAGCACGCTGATCGTCCCCGTGAGCAAGTCGGGCAACACCGAGAACGTGGTTCAGGAGGTGGCGCTTCTCCTGGAGCGCGACTACCCGATGGTGGCCGTGATCAGCTCGGGCCCGAGCAAGCTCGCCTCCTTCGTGGAGGAGCGGGGGCTGGAGCGCTTCCCCCACCCGGACGAGGTGGGGGGGCGCTACACCGCGGGCCAGAACAACGCGCTTCTCCCCCTCGCCCTCGCCGAGGGGAGCGCCAAGACGGCCGAGGGCCTGGACGCCGCCTTCGCGCGCGCCCACGCCCGGCTGGCGCCCTCGGTCCCCATCGAGCGGAACATGGCCAAGACCCTGGCCCTCCAGCTGTGGCGGGCGGAGCTCTCGGGCTACACGGAGTTGTTCCTTCCGGTTTACTGCAAGGCGCTCTCCGGCCTGGGGGAGCTCATCGTCCAGCTCGTCCACGAGAGCTACTGCAAGGGCGGAAAGGGGCAGACCGTCCTCTTCGCCGAGGCCCCCGAGAGCCAGCACCACACCAACCAGCGCTACTTCGGGGGACGGCCCAACATGGCGGGCCTCACGGTGCGGGTGGCCGCCTTCGAGCGAGACCCCGCCCTGAGGGGGGAGGTCTCCTCCGGCGGCTTCCTCGACCTGGAGCACGCGGGGGTGGTGGCCGAGGCGGAGCGCACCGGCAACCCTCACATGGTCCTCACCCTGGACGCCCTCTCCGCGGAGGACGTTGCCCAGGCGATCGCGCTCTGGCAGTGGGCGGCCGTCTACGGGGGGCTCGTCCGGGAGGTGAACCCCTTCGACCAGCCTGCCGTGGAGGGGAGCAAGCAGGCCACGATCGAGATGTTCGAGGCGTTCGGCCCCGATGCGCGCAGGGAGCTGGAGCGGTTTACGCGGGAGGCCTCCGTTCGGCTGTAGCGGAGGGGGAGGCGGGCCGGCCGCTTCCGTCTCCGGGCGGCTCCTCCCCGGCGTTGAGCGCCTCCACGGGGTCGAAGGTGCCGACGGGGAAGATGATGCCCGTGGGGATGACCTGATAGATCGGCATCGGCTCGGGGACGTTCTTGAGCGGATGCCTCCCCATGTCGACGAGGGCGTAGCGGTCCCTCGCCCGCCGGGCGGTCTCGGGCCCGATCATGATGCGGCCCAGGGTCGCCACCTTCCCGATCCGGGCGGCGTGGTTGGTCACGGGCCCCAGGGCGGTGAAGGTCCAGCGGGCGCTGCCGCCCGGCGTCTCGAACTTGTTCGCTCCCACCGAGGCCACCCCCGAGTTGATGCCGATGTTCGCCTGGACGGGGGGGTGGCCGGCGGGGCGGTTCGCGTTGATCTCGATGGCGCGGGCCCGTATCTTGATCGCCGCCTCGATCGCGTTCGCCGCGTGGGCGATGGGGTCCTCCTCGTCCTGGAAGATGATCATCAGCCCGTCCCCCGCCGTCTCGTTGATTTCGCCCTTGAACTCGTGCACCACTTCGAGGAAGGCGGAGAAGTACTTCTCGATGGTCTGGTTGACCACCTGCTGCGGGAACATCTCGCTCATGCGGGTGTAGCCCTCGAGGTCGAGGAAGAGGACGGTGACGTCCTTGTCCCTCTTCTCCAGCGTGTCGGCGTCGGGGTCTTCTTCGAGCAGGCGCTTGACGGACTCGGGGACGAACTTGCTGAGCTGCCCCTTCAGGGCCTCGAGGAGCTCCACCTTCTGGCGGCTCTCGCGCAGCTCCTCGAGGGTTTTTTCCAGCTCGGCGTTCTTCGACTGAAGATCCTTGTAGGCCCTGCTGAGGGAGGCCGCCATGTCCCGGAAGCTGAGGCCCAGGCGGCCGATCTCGTCCTTGCCGGTGGGGGGGGCGCAGGCGTCGAACTCGCCCCGGCCGAGGTGATCGGCGCACGCCGCGAGATCCTGGATGGGGCGGACCACCGTTCGCCTGAGGAAGAAGAGGAGGCCGAAGGAGACGGCGAGCAGGGTCGCCGCCGCGATGCCGATCTGGCGGTTCCGGAGGGTGGCGACCTTGCCGATGAGCCCGCTCACGTCGGTGGAGACCCGGACGATCCCCTGCACCTTGGAATCTGGAACATGGCACACCTGGCAGGGAGGCTCGTTCTCGAGCGGCTTGAGGAAGGTGAGGACGCGGACCGTCTTGTCGCCGGGCTCCTGCGTTTTCTCCATCCAGAAGATCTCCCGGCCGGAGGCGAGCGCCTCCTTGAAGTGGCGGTCGTCCTTCATGGTGTCCATCTTGCTCATGCGGGCGGCCTGCTGCCGGATGGATTTCTCGACCCGCTCGTCGAGGGACCCCCGCTGGTTGTTCACCTTTTCGAGGGTGCGCAGGTCGGTGAAGGCCTCCGAGCCGTCCGCCCGGAACACCTGAAGGGCCTTCACCCCCTCCTGCCGCTTCAGCTCCTCGAGGAGGTTGCGGGCGATGTCGGGCCGCCCCTCCAGCATGTTGTTGCGGATGCTCTTGTGGATGGTGCTCGCGAGGATGGAGGCGCGCTCGGTCGTCTGCGCGATCAGGGTCCGCCGCTCGGTCTCGATGGTGATGAAGGCGGATACGCCGAAGCCCAGCCCGAGGAGGACGAGGACCAGGAGCAGGATCTTGGCCTGGAGGCTCCCCCGGAGGCGCGCCATTCTATCCCGCCTC
Organism: uncultured Nitrospinaceae bacterium; assembly: GCA_964394385.1. Lineage (GTDB taxonomy): Bacteria > UBA8248 > UBA8248 > UBA8248 > UBA8248 > CAYMWZ01. Next base: position 2,840 of record CAYMWZ010000210.1, read on the forward strand.
CCTCACTTCTCCGGCCGCGCCTTCGGCCGAGGCGCGGCGGGGAGGCCGAGCACCTTGGCCGGGTTGCGCTTGATCATGGTTTCGATCTCGGCCGCCTTGATGCCGTGGTCGAGCATGAGCTGGACGAAGATCCGCATCCCCTCCCAGGGCGGGGCGTTGTGGAGCTGGCCCAGATCGGTCGAGAGGATGGTGCGCGCGGGCCCCACCGCCCGCACCATCTTGGCCTGCTCCTTCACCGAGATGGGAGGGGCGCCCTTCCGCGTGGGGTAGGCGCCCCAGTGCGTGAAGCAGAAGATGGCCAGGTGCTCGATGAAGGCGCCCATGCGGGCGAACTCCACCTGCTCCTCGATCGAGGCGTCCACGATGTATTCGGGGTGCTGGACGATGATCTTGTCGACGCCCTCCTCCCTCGCCGCCTCGATGAGGGCCCGCACCTCCCCGGCGTCGAGGTGGCCCGTGCTGAGGCAGATCCCCGCCTCCGCGATGAGCCGGCAGATGGTCCGCACCTCGGGGAGGAGCTTGCGGCGCCGCTCGTCGGCGAAGACGGTCAGGGCCCTCTCCTTGAGCACGACCCCGCGCACCTGCTTCATGCCGGGGAAATGGGGGGCGCCCAGCTTTTCGAGGTGGTTCTTGGCGCTGAGGGTGGGCATCCAGACCATCTTGGCGCCCAGCTTGATGGCGGTGTCCACGGCGAAGGGGTTGAAGCCCCCCACCGCGTTGTTGAGGGTGACGCCCCCGAAGACCTCGATCGCGTCCCCCACGACCTGGCGCACGATGGGGATGCGCCCCGAGGTGTCCCCATGGTGGACCTTGAACACGACCGCCCGCATGCCCATCGACGCGGCGCCGCGGGCGCACTCGATGTGATCGCACACCCGGGGGAAGAGGCTCGGGGCGGCGTGGATGTGGGTGTCGATGGCTCCCTGGAGCAGCCGCAGGTCTTCGCGCATGCGTCCTCTCGCGGGTTTTTCGGGACGGCAAGACGGCGGCGCATAGGCTACCCGATGAGGGGCGGCGCGGCAATCAAATCCCTCCTTTGATCTGAACTTTCCTCCGGCTATATTATTCCCCGCTCTCCCCCGCGGGGCAGCCGACGCAGGCAGGACAGGACCGGATGGGCGCGCGGCCCTCGCGCGCCCGCGAGGAGGACGCCGTGCCGCCCGTCATCGACCACCACGCCCACCTCTCCCTCAACTACGGCCACCGCCACAAGACCGGGGCGGAGGAGGTGCTGCGCGCGATGGACGAGGCGGGGGTGGACCAAAGCATCGTCATCGACCTCTCCTCCCTCTACGGGGGGGACTACCGCCGGGGGAACGCCGAGGCGGCGGAGGCCTGCGCCCGCCACCCGGGCCGCCTCATGTGCTTCGCCTATCTGCATCCGCCCCTCTACGGCGTCGATGCGTGCCTGAGGCACTGCGACGAGGCGGTGCGGGAGATGGGTCACCTGGGCCTGAAGCTCCACCCCGTCTCGGACTGCCACCCCACGAACAGCCGGGAGTACGTCTATCCGGTCATGGAGAAATGCCGGGAGCTCGGCGTCCCAGTCTTCATCCACACCGGGCACGCCCCCCACAGCGGCCCCATCCTCTGCGCGGGCCTCGCCCGCGACTTCCCCGACGTGGACATCATCCTCGGGCACATCGGCCACGCTATGTTCGCCGACGCCTGCTACGTGGCGGCGAAGTACCCCAACATCTGGATCGACACCTCCATGAACCACGGCGGGCCCCTGCGCAACGCCCTCGCCGCCGTGGGGGCGGGCCGCCTGCTCTACGGCTCGGACAACCCGACGAGTCACCCCATCGCCTGCAAGACCCTGATCGAGTCCCTCCCCATCTCCCGCGGGGAGAAGGACATGATCCTGGGCGGCAACATCCAGCGGCTCCTGGGCCTTGAGGACGCCGCGCGGGAGGGGGGGCGGTGATCTTCGACGCGGCGGTCTGCCTGCGGCACCCCCATCTCCCCGCGGGCCGGGAGGCGGCCGAGATCCTCCGCGCGATGGACGCGGCCGGGGTCGGCCGGGCCGCCCTCCAGCCCTTCGAGGCGGTCCAGCGGTTCAACTGGCGGGAGGCGAACGAGCGGGTGGCGGCCGCCTGCCGGGCCCATCCGGACCGCCTGGTGGGCTTCGGCACCCTCAACCACTACGAGGGCCCGGAGGAGGCCGACCGCGTCGCGGACCTGGGCCTCCGGGGGGTGAAGATCTTCACCTCCTGGGGCTTCACGCCGGGCACCGGCCTGATCGAGCGCTTCTACGTCCCCGTCGCCGAGCGCTGCCGGGAGAGGGGCCTTCTCTTCGCCATCGAGCACGAGGGCCACCTGCCCACCCTGGGCGGGGCCGTCTACAGCGACTGCATCGTGGCCGAGGCGCTTCCGGAGCGGCCCCTCATCATGAGCCGCTGCTGGACGTGGGCCTTCTGGCCCGACTACCTGGCCGCCCTGGCCGAGTGCGGGAACCTCCTCTTGGAGGTGGGGGTGGCGCCCTCGAGCTGGATCCGGAGGGCCGTCCGGGAGGCGGGGGCGGGCCGGCTCCTCATGGGCTCCTGGTGGCCCGAGCAGGAGCCCGGGGCCCTCATCGCCCACATCCGCGGCCTCGGCCTCGCGAAGGAGGAGGAGGCGGCCATCCTGGGCGGGACGGCCGAGCGGCTCTTCGGCCCGTGAGGCGCCCCGGCCCTTTGGGTTGGGCCCGGGCCATTCAAGGAGGTGCATCAGGTGATC